>JAUUWD010000243.1 GCA_030589225.1 Desulfobacteraceae bacterium
TATCGAGATTTCAAATTGATGATGTGATTCAGGCCAAGGTCTTGAACGTCTCAAGAGAGGAGAAAAAGATAGGACTTTCCATCAGAAAATTAGAACAAAGCAGTGAAAAAGAAATTTTTAAAAGCTATATGGAAAGCAACAAAGAAGCCACATCTAACCTGGGAGATCTATTAAGAGAAGAGATAATTCATACAGGGCAGCAAACCCAATCTGAGACTGCAGAATCACACGATGCCGAAATATCCAAAACAGAATCCGATCCACAGGTTGAACCCGCGGACAGCTCATCCGAAAAAACATTATCTGAAGACGATGGTACCACTGCTTGACGCTCTATCCCATAAGTGCCAACTTGAAATCTATGTGCTTCGGCCCAATAAATTGTTCTTGACCACTCTTCATGGCTCCATACAGTTCTTTTGGCGTCAAACTTCGAATATAGAGAAGGTCCGACTCAAATCGACCTTGTAGGCAATGGCAGGAAAAAAGCATCCCATACTGATAGTTTTGGGCATCCTTGCGGGCGTTGGCCTTGTATTAGGCATAGCCATGATCATTGTCCTGAAAGTGTTTACCCCCTCTTCGAGCCTGTCCTTTAGCTCTAAGATAGGGGTCATTCCTATAGAAGGCGCAATTTTGGACTCACAGGCTATCACGGAACAACTTAGGAGGTTCAAAAAGGATAAAGGTATAAAGGCAATCATTTTGAGGATAAACTCACCAGGCGGCGCAGTCGGGCCTACCCAGGAAATTTACCGGGAGGTCCAGAGAACTGTGGAGACCAAAGAAGTCGTTGCATCCCTGGGAGGAATAGCAGCATCAGGTGGGTATTACATCGCTGCGGCAGCCAAAAAGATTGTGGCCAACCCGGGAACTATCACTGGCAGCATTGGTGTTATCATGGAATTTGTCAGGTTCGAGGATCTTCTAAATAAAATAGGCATTAAATTTGAAGTTCTAAAAAGCGGGGAATTCAAGGACATTGGTTCCCCCCACAGGAAACTTACTGCTCGGGATAAAGAACTCATTAGCGGCCTAATAGCTGATATTCAGAAACAATTTGTAGAGGCAGTGGCCAGCGGAAGGAATCTCTCCATAGAGAAAACTCGTGAGATTGCTGATGGTCGTATTTTTTCAGGAGCTCAGGCCAAGGAATTGGGACTTGTAGATGTTTTGGGTAATTTCCAAGACGCCGTGGAACTTGCCAAAAATATGGCCACCATTAAAGGGGATGTGACGCTGGTATATCCCAAAAAAAGCAAATTGGACCTATGGGACCTATTCCTTGGGTCAGCCGCTGATTCCATTGTTAAACGGATTCAAGGCATGAAAACCCGGGTAGAATACCGATGGAGCGGTCTTGTTGGGGGCTAAACTATCGAAAGCCGCTAACATCTCCTTTCCCCTCCCGAATGACCTCTGGTATATCATCAATTAAAGAGACTACACTGGAAGGGCTTTGATAGAGCACTCCACCATCGATGATAACATCGAGAAAAGATCCATACGCCTCTTTTATGGATTGGGGGTCGTCAAACACTGCACTCGTGCTTATGATAGGTCGGCCAAAGGTTCGTATAATAGCCAGGCAAATCTTGTTATCAGGCACACGGATTCCCACGGTTTTTCGCTTAGTCAACATGATTTTTGGCACCAGTCTGGTTCCCTCCATGATAAATGTGTACGGACCGGGGAGAAGCCGTTTCATGGTTTTATACGCGTAATTGGAAACCAGGGCATAACGACTCACCTCCTTGAGGCTGTCGCATAAAAAAGAGAAAGGTTTCTTGAGTGGTCGATTTTTCAACCTGTAGATAAGCTGTATTCCCCTTTTATTGAAAAGATTACATCCTATTCCGTAAAAGGTGTCGGTAGGATAGACAATCAGCCCCCCTTCTTCAAGGACCGAGCAGACCCGGTTGATAAGGCGCTGTTGGGGATTATCCGCGTTGATGGAAAGCATCAAGGTTTTTTTATTTATCACTGCGGTTTTGTTTTTTGCCATCTCTTAGAATCAGGAAGCACTCATATGGATTTTGGTTCATTAATTGCTCTGTATTCCCTCTTGGTTGGACTGGCTTTGGGGAGCTTTATGAACGTATGCATTTATCGCATACCGCTCGAAAAATCAATTATTAGTCCGTCATCCAGTTGCCCCAACTGTGGGAAAAAAATCAGGTTTTACGACAATATTCCCCTGATCAGCTACCTTCTTTTGTTAGGCAGATGCAGGCACTGTCACCACCCGATTTCCTGGCGCTATCCGGCCGTAGAAGCCATTACCGGATTGCTGAGCCTTGCCTTGTTTATCAGATATGGACTTAGTTTTCAATACCTTCTCTTTCTTTTATTTGCCGCAACCCTTGTGACTATTAGTTTTATTGATCTTGACCACCAGATTATTCCGGATGTACTGTCAATACCAGGTATCGTTGCAGGATTGGCAGCCGCTTTTATTCCTGGCAATGTTTCGTGGTTTGATTCAATTATCGGCATCATTGGGGGTGGCGGAGCGCTTTTTCTTGTCGGCCTGATTTATGAGAAGCTCACAGGAAAACAGGGCATGGGAGGAGGCGACGTAAAGCTGCTGGCCATGATAGGCGCATGGATGGGTTGGAGATCCCTGCCTTTTGTTCTGCTGGTATCTTCACTGACAGGTGCCATCATCGGGTCCGTTTTCCTTCTCGCGGCCGGCAAAGGGTATCGGGTCAGAATCCCTTTTGGTCCCTTTCTGTCTCTTGGAGCGCTCTTTTATATCTTTTTTGGTCCTCAACTGACAAACTGGTATATTAGTTTACTTCTGTAGATGAGGTCTGGTCTTGCGATTTCCGTTTTACAGCTTGAAAACAGGTATTATGACGCATCTGGCCTTTCTGATTATTTCTGCCATGCTGCTTATCAATGTAGTTATGATAAAATTTTCAGAGAAAGACCTCATACAGGCCAAAATAGACGCGGGCCGCTTGCTCCTGCATGTGCTGGAAAAGAAGGTGGAATACTCGATTATCCATATGAACAAAAATTTGGCTAATCTCGATTCTGCCCCGATCTTTAGAAAGGAAATTACTCAATTATTACAGAAAGGTCACTTTTCAGAGGCCCTGATAGTAAACAAGGAGGGGGTCAAAGTACTCAGCACAGGATCATGGGGCCAGGCCGAGAAAGAGGCCCTCTCTATGTCCCGCGAGGCTGTGGCAACCAGAAAAGGGGCTTTTGATTTTTATGGCAGCACCTGGGGTATAATCTGGCTCGCCCATGAAAGGGTAAATGTCACTGCGCCCATATTCGCTCAAGGCCGTATCATAGGTGCCGCCACCATCTGTGCATATTTAGATCCTATTTACCAGGTATTGAGAAAATCAGAGAAAATCATTCTCATTTACATATTCCTCAATACCATCGTTCTTGTCCTGTTTGGGATCTATCTTCTCTCCAGAACCGTGGTCAAGCCAATCTACGCGCTTTTGCAGATCACTGATGAATTCAAGGACGGAGAGCCTTTTCCGCAATTGGCAGAGCCGCCCGGAAACGAAATTGGCCAGCTTTTTCGATCCCTGAATATGATGCTCAAACGTCTTGAGGAAAACAAGAAAGAGTTAAAGAGCCATATCGCCTCCCTGGAAAAGGCCAATGAGGAGATCAAAAAAGCCCAAAACGAAATCATCAGGTCTGAAAAACTTGCGTCAGTGGGCAGATTGGCGACGGGTGTGGCACACGAGATCGGTAACCCGATAGGAATCATCCTGGGATACCTTGATTTGATCAAGAAGGACGGCCTGACTCAGGAGGAGAAAAGTGATTTCCTGAACCGAATAGAATCAGAAATCATACGAATAAACGACATTATACGACAGCTCCTTGATTTTTCCAGGCTCACAAGCGGCGAACAGAAGGAAACAAGCGTCCATAAACTGATCCTGGACCTTATAGATATGCTTAAACCTCAGCACATGATGGCTGGCATACAGGTGCAGACAGTGCTTGAAGCTACCAA
>JAUUWD010000265.1 GCA_030589225.1 Desulfobacteraceae bacterium
AGGGACCCTGGCCAACGTCCCGCCCAAAGGGGGCAGATAACACCCGCAACAGGACTTTGTAAAGGTGGACACAAGCAACCTCCTTTTTGTTTGCGGCGGTACCTTCAATGGTCTGGACAAAATAATCAGAAATCGAATCGGCAGTAAATTGATCGGCTTTGAAGCAGATATCAAAGGCAAAGGGGAAGTTGATATTAATGAGATAATGTCTATAGTCCAACCTGAAGACCTCATCAAATTCGGCCTGATACCGGAATTCATCGGAAGAATACCCATAGTCGCCACGTTAAACGAATTAAGTCTGGACGCCCTTGTAAGGATTCTGACAGAGCCAAAAAACGCCCTCATCAAGCAGTATAAAAAACTGTTTGAACTGGAGCACGTTAAACTGAAATTCACCGATGCCGCCCTCCTGGCTGTTGCTGAGGGTGCATTAGAACGCAAATCCGGCGCACGCGGCTTAAGAGCAATTCTTGAATCTGTAATGTTGGATATCATGTATGAAATTCCTTCTTCTCCGGAAATACAAGGGTGTGTGATCGGTGAAGAGGTCATAACAAGAGGCGAGTCTCCTCTATTACTTTATGAAAACCAGGTAGAATATGCATAAATCAATGTTCAATTTAACGAAAAGAGATCAAAGCGATTTCCTGAAAACGGAACAATCGTACTATCCGCTTCTCCCACTCAGAGACGTTGTTGTTTTCCCCAATGTAGTGGTCCCGCTCTTTGTGGGGCGAGAGAAATCCATTAAGGCGCTTGAATACGCCATGTCTCATCAAAAGGAAGTCTTCTTGTCTGCTCAAAAAGATGCGAAAGTCGATGATCCGTCTCCCGAAGACATATATTCTTTTGGCACTCTCAGCACTGTTCTTCAGTTGCTAAAGCTGCCCGATGGTACAGTCAAGGCCCTGATTGAAGGGAAAGAAAGGGGAAGGATTGAGAATATCCTGGTCAAACAGGAATTTTTCATGGTCGAAGTGAGCAAAATTTCAAGACGGCACGAGACAACAGTTGAGACCAAAGCATTAGTGCGAACCATTAATGCCAGCTTTAAGGAATATGCCAAACTAAACAGCAAAATCGGACAGGAAGTTGTTTCAACAATGATCTCCATCCAGGACCCTGAACGTCTGGGAGATACCATAGCGGGTCATCTCACCTTGAGGGTGCGGGAGAAGCAGGAGCTTCTCGAAACGCAAGACCTGAACAAACGGCTGGAAAAACTTTTTGAAAAACTTAACAATGAGGTAGATATCCTCAGGCTTGAGCAGCGCCTCAGGGTAAGGGTCAAAAAACAGATGGAAAAGACCCAAAAGGATTATTATCTCAACGAACAGATGCGTGCCATCCAAAAAGAAATGGGCACCAAAGATGATTTCAAGGCAGAGCTCAACGAACTCGAAAAAAAGATCAAGCGAAAGAGGCTATCCAAGGAAGCACATGCCCGGGTTAAGCAGGAGTTCAGCAAGCTTAAGATGATGGCTCCCATGTCGGCAGAGGCCACCGTAGTGCGGAACTATATCGACTGGATCATCTCTCTGCCCTGGCACGAAAAAACAAAAGGAAAATTGGACATTGAAGAAGCTGAAACGATCCTGAACGAAGACCATTATGGACTTGAAAAGCCAAAGGAGAGAATCCTCGAGTACCTTGCTGTTCAAACACTGACCAAGAAAATGCGAGGCCCTATCCTGTGTCTGGTAGGCCCCCCAGGCGTTGGTAAAACCTCATTAGCCAAGTCGGTGGCGAGGGCCACCGGGCGAAATTTCGTTCGCCTCTCTCTCGGAGGGGTTAGGGATGAGGCTGAAATAAGAGGACACAGAAGAACGTATATTGGAGCGCTTCCGGGAAAAATCATTCAATTCCTTAAGAAGGCCAAATCAAACAACCCTGTCTTTTGCCTGGATGAAGTTGACAAGATGAGCACCGATTTCCGTGGCGACCCGTCTGCAGCCCTCTTGGAGGTCCTGGACCCGGAGCAAAACTTCGCCTTTAATGACCATTATCTTGATCTGGACTATGATCTGTCTGATGTATTCTTTATCACCACAGCCAATAACCTTTACAGCATCCCGCTGCCACTACAGGACAGAATGGAAATTATCCGTCTGCCGGGCTACACAGAACTGGAAAAACTGAACATCGCAAAGCAGTTTCTTATAAAAAAGCAGACCGATCAAAACGGCCTTCAGTCTGAGAACATCTCTTTCACTGACAAGGCCATTTTGACAATCATCAGGACATATACAAGAGAAGCTGGTGTCCGGAATTTGGAGCGAGAGATCTCTTCGATCTGTCGTAAGGTGGCGAGGGAGATTGTACAACACGGTTTAGATACCAAAATATCCTTGAAAGCCCAGTCCATTCACAAATATCTTGGTATACCAAAATACCGCTATGGGCGCACTGAAGAAAAAAGCATCATCGGTGTGGGAACAGGACTGGCATGGACAGATGTGGGAGGGGAACTCCTTCAAACTGAAGCCACCATTATGCCAGGCAAAGGGAACCTGGTTCTTACGGGAAAACTCGGAGACGTAATGCAGGAATCGGCCCAGGCCGCTCTGAGTTATGTGCGGTCAAGGGCACGGCAGTTAAGACTTCCTGATAACTTCTATAAGAATATTGACATCCATATCCATGTCCCGGAGGGTGCTATTCCCAAGGATGGCCCTTCTGCAGGTATCACACTTGCTACTTCAATCGTCTCCGCCCTGACGAGAAAACCAGTCAATCATGATATTGCCATGACAGGTGAGATCACCTTAAGGGGGAGAGTCCTGCCCATTGGTGGCCTCAAAGAAAAAATACTGGCAGCCCACCGGGGTGGTATAAGCAAGGTACTCATACCCTTTGACAATAAAAAAGATATCGAGGAGATTCCAGGAAAAATCCTAAAAAAAGTTGAAATAGTCCTGGTTGAGCATATGGATGAAGTCCTGACGCAGGCACTGGTCCTGGAAGAAGGGGCAGGACTCTTTGCACCGGAAGAAGAATACGAGCCTTTTTGCCTCACAGACACTATCAAAAAGACTGGAGAAGAATCTCCATCCGGTATCACAGCACACTGAGCGGGACAAATAATCTTGACAAAAGTAATCCAGGCGGTTAAATTGATTAATTAATCGGGCGGATAGCTCAGTGGGAGAGCGTCGGCCTTACAAGCCGAGGGTCGCAGGTTCAAATCCTGTTCCGCCTACCATTAATCAGCGACCACCAGTAGAACTGGTGGTATGAGGAAGGCCCTAAAAGGGGCCACTGAAATAGTCAGCGATAGTGAATTTAAAATACGAATATCGAAATCCGAAATTCGAAACAATACCAAATGACCAAAATCCCAATAACCAAAACCCTTGTGTTAACATCGCCTATGTATAACTGGCTTCTTCGTACTCGTTTTGAACATTGAAAAATTCGAATTTGTTTCGGATTTCGTGCTTCGGATTTCGGATTTAATATAACTCAAAAAGTGCCTGAAACGGTAAAACCTTTTCATTTCTCACCGGTATAACCGGTGGATTAATTACGATTTAGGGGACGTAGTTCAGTTCTGGTTAGAACGCCGGCCTGTCACGCCGGAGGTCGCGAGTTCGAGTCTCGTCGTCCCCGCCATGCAAATAAAAGGGCCAGTCATATAAACTGGCCCTTTCTTAGATTCAGGGGATGCCATACATTGTCTATATTTTGAAGAGCCTTAGGGACGGGAGCTAATATGTTGGTTCAACCCGGGATATGTCTGAGAGACT
>JAUUWD010000013.1 GCA_030589225.1 Desulfobacteraceae bacterium
CTCAAGTCTATGTTTTTCGGTGGCGAAGGCCTTTTTTTGGCCACACTCAGCGGCACTGGAATCGTCCTCCTTCAGAGCCTGCCGTTCTCTCGTATGGCCGATCGGATTCTTGCCCATGCACCTTCGGGTGGTGGTAGCCAAAAGGGCGAAGGCTCTATCCTCGGGAGATTAGGTGGTCTGCTGGACGGGGATTAAAATATGGCCACGGCCACGTCATTTAAACAACTAACCGTTTGAATTAATTGAGGTTTTATCCTGAATCAAAATCTTACAAATTCGAAGCTCGAAATACGAAATACGAAACAAATACGAATGACCAAAATCCCAAACCCAAAACAATCCAAGCCGGGATGATATTACATAAACAACCGAAATGTTTTGAACATTTGATATTCTAATTTAGAATTTGTTTCGAATTTCGACATTCGGATTTCGGATTTTGCGGATTCCAGAAACCCCAAATATCAACAAGTTAGCGCTGACTTTGACGTTACCGTGCACGGTCCTGCCAGATGAAAGCCATAATTAGAATTGCTGCACGGCCCGATAATCCAATGATGATTTTTTCAAAGCGCTAAATTGTTACCAAATGACAACTGACAATTGCGGAGGCGTAAATGGCATTTTACGAGGAGAGAAAGCTCTGGAATGAAAAAATCGAAACCCTATCCAGGGATGCGATAAGGGCACTGCAACTGGAAAAACTCAAAAAGCAAGTTGCATATAATTATGAAAATTCGCCTTTTTACAAAAACAAATTTGAGGTTGTAGGGACAAAACCAGAGGACATAAAGAGTTTTAAGGATTTTTCAAAAATTCCCTTAATGACAAAGGATGAGCACAGGAGAGCACAGGAAGAATCCCTTGAAAAATATGGCAACCCCTATGCCCTTTTGGCCTGTGCCCCCAAAGAAAAGATCGTGCGTATTAATTCCACCTCAGGCACCACTGGTATTCCCACCTTCTATTCACTGACCCAACATGACGTGGATGTTGTCAATGAAATGCATGCCAGAAAATACTGGCGCACAGGGATCAGACCTGGGGATGTGATGATTCAAGCCCTATCCTTAAGTATGTTTACAGGAGGACTTCCCTTATCCCAGGGTATCCAGCATATGGGAGCATGCGTTGTCCCGGTGGGCATCGAAGGGGGAACTAAAAGGGTCCTGGATTTCATTAAACTAACCTCACCGGTGGCCATCATTGCCACCCCCTCCTTCGGCCAGTATATGATAGAAAAGTACCTGGAACTCACAGGGAAAGAGGCGACAGATCTGGGCCTAAAATGGTTCTTCTGTGCCGGCGAGCCAGGCGGTGGCAATCCGGAGGTTCGGAAAATGCTGGCACAAGGATTCGGTGCCAAAGTGTTTGATCACACGGGCGGCGGCCATGCATTTCATGGCATATCCTGTGACGAACCCCCCGAGCAGTTTAGCGGCATGCATTTTGTTTCTGAAGATCATTGTCTTTTAGAGCTAATTGACCCTAAAACCAAAGAGAGCATTGCAATCGAAGACGGTGCAATTGGAGAAATGGTCTTCACTTTTCTTAATTGGGAAGGAGGACCTTTTATGCGGTATGCACTTGGAGACATGCTTGAAATATATGCAAAACCCTGCCAATGCGGTATGCCTGGAATCAGGTTTAAGATCATAGGCAGGGCAGATGACATGCTGATCATCAAAGGTGTTAATGTCTATCCGGAGGCGATCAAGACCGCAATCTTCAAATTTCGACCGGAAGTGACAGGTGTATTCCGGATACTGATAGATCGACCTGGTCCCATGGTCACGCCTCCCTTAATCATTAGGCTGGAGTATGGGCTGAGTTTATCAGAAAAAGATCTTCCTGTACTGGAGAAGAAAATGATGTCTTACTTCAGAAGGGAACTCAGGATTGGTCCTCAATTCGAATGGGTGCCTCCGGAGACGTTTCCCAGGGAAACCAAGAAGACCAAGTTTATTTTGATTAAAGGCGAGCAAGAATAGGTAAAAAGGAGAAAGGCAGGTGCAGGACACTAATTTATTGGAAAGAGAAATCTGATCCAGAATTCTGGAAGAATTATTATTAGACCTCAATCAAGCCGTAAGTTCTCAATAAATCCATGCGTTACTTGAAAATCCATACACTTAAAAAAGGCTGGTGCGACAAAGACGAGATTTTGCTACATGCTGCATTCCAGCTTCTTGTAGATTTCGTCGAACAAGAGAAACCTGGCCAAATCATTGACTGGGAAGCGGATGAGTTGCATAAGAAAGCATGGAAGGAAATCATGTCATTATACAGGTGGTGGAAGAAAGAGCGGGCAGCCAGGAAAAGCGGTCGGCAGCTCCCCCGCCTCCATAACTGCCGCGCAGCAAGTTTTGGGAATTAAACACAACAATTTGCGAAAATCTGTGTAATCTGTGGATTAAAATCTAACCCCCAAGCTGAAAATGTTTTGGTCAATATGAAGAGAAAGAAAAAAAGCTTTGACACCATCAATTGTATACGGTATACAGTATTCAATTGTATCGATGTTCTTTTCCTCATTATTCAATCCATTCTTTAATCAGAAAAGTGTTGGCTGTTCATATAAAAATATCAACATTTTAACTTCAGATCACTCAAACGTTCTACACCATTTAAGTTTATCATATAGGAATTTCCTTTTTTAAGCGTCGACGTCCCGATGGCGGGAATGCATAGAATCGCGAAGCAATTGTATAATATGTTGACCGGCCCGAAAGGGTATTCTGACTATTATGCTGTAGGTGCGAGATTATGGGTGAGGCAGGAAACTCCCAATCAAAAAATTCTGGTTTTAAGACACTAAAGTCATTGCCTGAAAGAAGATCCCTGGGTCAGGATGTTTACGGGAAACTGAAACAGGCGATCGTCAAGGGAGACCTGCCCCCGGATAGCCGTTTAATCGAAAGCCGCATGGCGAATGTCCTGGGGATCAGCCGCACACCGGTTAGGGAGGCAATCCACAAGCTGGAACGGGAAGGTTTGCTTCGCCACAACCCTTCGGGTGGCTTTTTCATTGTAGGGCTGACGCGGTCGGATATTGAGGAGACATTTGGTATCCGAAGTGTGCTGGAAAGCTATGCGGCCAGACTGGCGGCCACACACCACAAGGGCGAGGAAGAACTTGATCCTTTGGAGCAAAAAATCCACAAATACCAACTGCACCTTGACCAGGGAGATTTGAAGGCATTGCTACAGATCAATACAGAATTTCATGATCTCCTCTATGCCCTGAGTCGCAGTCCAAGACTGATCAAGATGATCAATGACCTCCACGACCAGATTTACCGTTTCAGACAGGTCCTCCTAAAGACCGAGGAGAATGCCAGGATAAGTAATGAAGATCACAAATTAATGTTGAAACTTATTTCCAAGCGCGATTTAGAGGGTGTTGAAAGCCTGGTCAGGGAACATATATTAAGGGGACAGGGGATTGTCCTAAAAGAGTTTGATATTCAAGACATGGCGTAAAGATTAGAACACAGCTCCATCATAACTTGTAGATCAAGAAGTGGGATAATCAAATGATGGAATATCAGGTGATAGAAAACATAAACATCTCCTTGAGCTATCATAAACTTTCCCTGGAAATCCCGCCGACTGCCAAGCTTCCCTTGCCTGGTCAATTTTACACCGTCCGGTGTGGGGAAACGAAAGATCCACTTCTGAGACGACCGTTCAGTATGCATCGACTGATAAAGAGAGGGGAAGCGGTTCACCTGGAGATTCTTTACCGGGTCGTTGGAAAGGGAACCGAGTGGCTTTCAAGGTGTAAGGTAGGGGAAAAACTTAATGCCATCGGACCGTTGGGCAATGGCTTTATTTTCCAAGAAGATGTTGCAAATGTCATTCTGGTCGCCCGGGGTATAGGGATCGCCCCCCTTTATGGCGTTGCTGAGGCTGTACTCATGAGAAATCAAGGGGCAAGAATCTTCATCTTGATGGGCGCAAGAACAAAAGAGAGAGTGTTTTATGAGGAAGAGTGTAGGAAGATTGGGCGGGCCTTTTTCTATACGGATGACGGAAGCAAGGGATTTCAGGGTAACGGGCCTCAACTGCTCATGCATTTGATGGAGCGCAAGAAATTACCGCAAAGATTCTGTATGTATGCCTGCGGCCCATCACATATGCTAAGAGACTTAGCGGACATTTCTGAAAAATTTGATCTACCGGGCCAGGTGGCCTTGGAAGAGCATATGGGGTGTGGATTAGGTGCATGTCTTTCCTGTGCGTGCCCGCTTAGAGCCAGTTATATCAGGAGGGATAAACACTGGGAAAAGCCTTCTTTACAATGGTCGGAGGACAGGCGACAGGTTTACTCGCTCATATGCAAAGACGGTCCTGTTTATGATATCCAAGAGGTAAACTGGAATGAATGGGTTGTGTGAACTGTCATCTTACATTGGCCCCATGCGATTGAAGAATCCTGTCATGCCCGCGTCGGGTACTTTTGGGTACGGAGAGGAGTATGAGGACTATGTAGACTTGAATCGATTGGGTGCCGTCATTGTCAAAACCATCACCTTGAAGCCTCGAATTGGCAGCCATCCGCATCGATCCACGGAGGTGCCTTCGGGACTTCTGGCGAACATCGGCTTGCAAAACGTCGGAATCGAAGGGTTCATAGATGAGAAACTCCCCTATTTCGATGACATCGATACATCCCTGATTGTGAGCATCGGCGGGGAGAGCATTGAAGAATATGTCAATCTGGGCAAAATCTTGAACGGTCATACAAGAGTGGATGCCCTTGAATTGAATATTTCGTGCCCAAACGTAGAAAGCGGCGGGATTCACTTTGGTGTAGACCCAAAAGTCACGAGGAACTTGGTGACGTGCGTCCGGGATATCACAGAAAAGGCTCTGATCGTCAAACTGACTCCCATGGTAACAGACATCCGCATCTTTGCAGAAATCTGCCAGCAATGTGGCGCTGATGCCGTGTCTCTTATCAACGGCCTGCCGGGAATGGCTATTGATGTCAAGGCAAGACGTTCCAAACTGGGTAGAAACACTGCTGGCGCCCTGGTGGGACCTGCAATTAAGCCTTTCGCGCTCTATCTTGTCCGGCAGGTTTGCGAAACCGTAGATATACCGGTTTTCGGAATCGGAGGGATTTCTTCGACAGAGGATGCAATGGAGTTTCTTATTGCAGGCGCATCGGCGGTTGAGATCGGGACCTGGAATTTCATCAACCCGAAAATCACCATGGAAATTATCGATGGAATCGAGGCTTATTTACTGGAGAATAATCTCCACAGCATCTCAGAAGTGATCGGAACGTTATCTTGACCCACGCGTATCGTGTATCAAGGATTCCTCGAAATAAATTGAGTGAATGGGCGTTCTGTTCGCCGGTTGGGAGGTATGGTTATGGAAGGAAGCCGCCTCAGAAAGGGCTACGCGGATACAACGGAAGGCCAAATTCATTATGCAACCGTTGGTCAGGGAAAACCGGTTTTGCTTTTACATCAAACACCCCGCTCGTGGGATGAGTACAGAGAGGTTTTACCCCTTATTGGGAAAAAATATCGTGCAATCGCAATGGATACAGTTGGGTTTGGGGATTCATACAGCCCGAAAAAGAAAGACTCGATTGAAGTTTATGCCCAGGGCGTGATAAGTCTCTTGGATGTTTTGTCCATTGATCGTACGTCCCTGGTGGGTCACCACACGGGGGGTGTCATTGCGGTGGAAATTGCTGCCGCTTATCCCGAACGCGTGGATAAACTTGTGTTATCCTCCACGCCTTTCGTGGATGCGGAGGACAGAAAACGGCGAAAGACCCGGCCTGCCATCGATGAGGTTGAATTAAGGGAAGATGGGTCGCATTTAACCGAACTCTGGCAGAGGCGGATGGCCTTTTATCCAAAAGACCGTCCTGATCTCTTGACTCGCTTTGTCATCGACGCCCTAAAGGTGAATGGTCGGATGGAAGAAGGTCATCGGTCGGTGAATGCATATAAGATGGAGAACAAGGCACCTTTGATCAAGGCTCCCACCTTGGTGATTGCGGGGACAGAGGATCCATTCTCATACCCAAGAATGATGCCGCTTGCCAACAGTATCAGAGGCAGCAAGACTGTGGCGATCAAAGGTGGAATGGTGCCCATGGTGGATCAGATGCCGGAAGCGTTTGCCAAAGTTGTGATAGATTTTTTGGACGTGGCGTAAGTGGTAAATGTGACACCGCATGTCTGGCAGCCTGTCAAACATTAGCAATTTAATTATCCCATGAAAGCAAAGAAACATCTATTTTTTGATCCAGAAAGGTGCACCGGTTGTCAGTTGTGCGAATTGGCCTGTTCCCAGGTAAATGCGGGAGAGTACAATCCAGACCTTTCCATAATACGGTTGATGTCACATCCCGACTTGGGAACGAATCTCCTATGCATTCAGAGCCGACCCTGTATCTGTGGGGATGGACCTGAGTCGTGCACAGAGATATGCAACGTAGGTGCGATTCGTTTTGTAGATGATGAGGAAGTCCCAAGCATGCTAAAGGATCGACGCTGGCTTGCGGCTCCTGTGGTTGACTAGGGGTCACACATGAAGCAGATGAACGGGTACATTGGAAGAATCTTCACAATCGATCTTTCTTCTGGGGAGAAAGACATCATTGCACTGGATGTCCAAATGATCAGAAAATATTTAGGGGGTCGTGGGTTTGCATCTCACTGGCTATACGAAAACCTCCCTGCGAATGTTCCACCTCTCTCTGAGAAAAACCTGCTGATTTTTGCCTCTGGTCCCTGCAACGGCACGATCGTTCCCTCCTCTTCCCGGGGCAGCATTGGAGCCAAGTCTCCACTCACATCTATTCTGGGATCGGGCAATACGGGTTCCTCATTCAGCGTCCAACTGAAAAGGGCAGGATTCGACATGCTCGTGATCAGTGGCAAAGCACAGCGCCCGGTCTGTCTGGTTATTGAGGATGGGGACGCAACGGCTGTCCCTTGTGAAGACCTATGGGGGAAAACGGTCTCTGAGGCCACAGGTAAGCTCAGGACGAGGTTTGGATACCGGAATGTGAGCATTGGGTGTATCGGCCCCGCTGGTGAACGGATGGTCCCCATTTCTACTGTGATATTTGACAAATTTCGTGGTGCGGGACGGGGTGGCTTGGGCGCCGTCATGGGAAGCAAAAACCTAAAGGCGCTTGTTGTTAAGGGGTCAAAAGGAATAAATGCGGCTCACCCTGACCGCCTCAAAAAGGAAGTATTGCGATTTATTCAAATTTTGGAAGAAGAACCTTACTACAAGCGATACAGTGAAGCGGGAACAGCGGTTATTGCTGAGCCGATGAACAAAATGGGGAGTGCCCTGGTGAAGAACGGGACTCTGGGATTTTTCGAAGACATAGAGGGCGTCAATGAGAAAGCTCTCAAACAGCATTTGTTCGTGAGGCAAAAGGCCTGTTTCAGCTGCCCGATGCCCTGCACGCAGCAATATGGTGTTACGGAGGGACCGTACAAAGGGACTTACGGCGAGGGATCATCCGGGGCATCGGTCGTAATGGGATTTGGTCCGCGTTGTGGCGTTTCAGACATGAGGGCCATTGCGAAAGCCCATACACTTACAAACGAGTTGGGTCTCGATCTGATATCAACCAATGCTGTCTTGGCCTTTGGAATGGAATGTTTCGAAAAAGGTTTGATCAACACCAGCAGTACGGAGGGTGTCAGACTCGAATTCGGCAATGCCGAGGCACAACTGGAGATGATAGAAGACATCGCATTCAGGGAAGGGTTTGGCAGGGTTCTCGGAGAGGGAACAAGACATGCATCGGATACAATAGGTGGCCACAGTGAACGGTTTGCGCCCCAGGTGAAGGGTATGGACATGATGGAAGTGGAACCGAGGGGTATGCCAAGTTGGGGATTGATGTTTGCGGTGTCCAGCCGCGGCGCCGACCATGTGCGCGCCTATGATGTATGCCAAATGATGTCCTTTTCAGATGAAGTGCTGATCCGTATTGCCGGCACGATAGAGGTGCGAGAAATGTTTGGCCCTAAAGGAAAGGGACGTTCGGTGGCTTTTTTTGAAAATGTTAGGGCTGTGGCGGACGCTATGGAAATCTGTCGGTTCGTTACAAGGGGGAAGCTTGGATTTCCAGAGCACCTGGTGGGGATGCTCAATTATGTCACAGGCTTGGGGTTTACTGCTGAGGAAATGTATTCGATCGGAGAAAGAATCGTCAATGTTGAAAGGCTTTTTAATCTGAGGGAGGGTATGAAAGCGAGTGACGATACACTGCCGCATCGCTACCTTTCGGAGTCCTTGCCCGATGGGGCGGCAAAGGGTAAAAGGGTTCCGTTAAAAGAAATGCTGGAGGAATATTACATGGCGCGCGATTGGGACATGGCATCCGGGTATCCAAAACCACAAAAACTTGATCTTTTGGGGCTCTCGGCTGACAGGGTACGGCGCAATCCGGGTTAAAGTCCGGGCCACCAGCTTGTCCGCCACAAGGAGACATCTATGTATGGAGAACGTGCACGTATAGGGTTGATTGTCCCCTCAAGCAACACCGTATGCGAACCGGAAATGGTTGCAATGCGCCCCGAAGGCGTTGCAACTTATGCCACGAGGATTCTTTTTGAACCGACGATTAAAGGTCTAAAGGCCATGAGGCAGGATGTTGGAAGGGCCACTTTAGAGTTATCGTCTGAGGGGATATGCGATATCATTGCGTTTTGCTGCACGGTTGGAAGCATGATTGGTGGGGCTGACTACGACAAAAAACTCCAACATTTCATACAAGACAAAGCCGGCGTGCCTGCTCTGACAACGACAACCGCTGTTAGGGCCGCTTTCAATGCCTTGAGAGTGCATCACATCGCGGTGGCAACGCCTTATACACGAGAAATCAACGAGCTGGAAAAGAAACTTCTTGCAGATATGGGCTATGATGTGACCCAGATAAAGGGATGTCACGAAGATGTGCCTCCGGAAAAATTCAAAAATGACATGATCGGCCGTCTTCCTCCAGAAAGGGCGTATCAAATGGCGCTACAGGTATCAAACGCCCAAAATGAGGCCATATTTGTGAGCTGCACAAATTTTCGTGCCATCGAGAATATAGCGGGTTTAGAAAAAGAGACCGGGAAACCTGTCGTTTCGAGCAACCAAGCAACCCTATGGCATAGCCTTCGCACGCTGGGAATAAAGGATCCCATTTCCGGCTTTGGGCAGTTGCTGCAATATCATTAGAAACAGGAAGCGGTGAATCTGGCATTTATGCTTTGTGTTACATGCGCCTGCACCAGATGGGAGCCTGCGGAATCTGTTGGGAGGGAAAAATGAGGATCGGGATCGATGTGGGGGGTACCTTTACTGATGTCATCCTTGTGGATGAGAAGACAGGTAAGTTCCATTACACCAAGACACCGACAACACATCATGATCTGGCAGAGGGTGTTTTAAAGGGGTTGGAAGAGATCCTGAATATTGGAGGGGTTTCAATGGATGATATTGATTATATCATTCATGGAACCACCATTGGAACCAATGCCATTGTGGAGGGAAAGGGCGCGAAGATCGGGCTTATCACAACTGCCGGTTTTGAGGATGTATTGGAGATAAGGCGTGTGGCCCGCCCAAAGGAGGCTACCTTTGATTTCGGGGCGGATAATCCACCGCCGCTGGTTCCCCGTTATCTACGAAAAGGGATAATTGAGAGGATAAACAGCAAAGGGGAAGAGTTCGTACCATTGGATGAAAACTCGGTCCTTGAGGTGATATCCTATTTTAAAGAAAAGGAAGTGGAAGCGATAGTTGTCTCTCTCCTGTTTTCTTTTCTAAATCAGGCCCACGAGAAGAGGGTTGCTGAAATCTGTAAACGTAAACTCCCTGAAATACCCGTCTCCCTATCGTCAGAGATCTGCCCTGAATTTCGTGAATATGAAAGGACCTGTACAACCGTGATGAACGGTTATCTGGGTCCGGTCATAGAGCAGTATATGGATAACCTCATAAATCGCCTTAAAGAAAAATATGGCAATTTCACCCTGCATATCATGCAGAGCAACGGGGGCACCATGGCAGCGGATGTAGCCAAGGACCATTCAGCGCATCTTATAAATTCAGGACCGGCAGGTGGTGCGATTGCCGCTGCCTTTGTGAGCCGCCTGACTGGCAATGAAATGGCTGTTGGCGCGGATATGGGGGGCACGACCTTTGATATATCCATTATTGATAAGAACCTTCCCAAGACCACCACATGGGGTGGTGTGACAAATTATCCCATCAAACTCCCCATGGTTGATTTAAAAACCATTGGTGCGGGCGGAGGGAGTATTGCATGGGTGGATGAAGGGGGTGTCTTAAATGTGGGGCCTCAAAGCGCCGGTTCCAGCCCCGGTCCTGCCTGCTATGGTTGGGGAGGTACATTACCTACGGTTTCAGATGCAAACCTGATCCTCGGACGTCTTAATCCGGATTACTTTTTAGGAGGGAAACTGCCGTTATATCCTGACCGTGCAAGGAAGGCGGTCAAGAGAGATGTGGCAGACAAGATGGGTGTTTCCTTAGAAGAGGCGGCTGCGGGTATTATACGTATTGTCAATGCGAATATGGCCAAAGGTATCAGCGGTAACTCGGTGGAAAGAGGTTATGATTTGCGGGAATTTGCCTTGATAACAATGGGCGGGGCCGCCGCCCTTCATGCCGCAGACATTGCAGGGGAATTGAATATGGCCAGAGTCATCGTGCCCCCAATGAGTGGTAATTTTTCTGCCGTCGGTCTTGTGGTGGCGGATATTCAGCATGATTATGTGAGGACATTCGCAAAAAAGGACTATCAAATTGATCCGGCTGAGTTGTTAGGGACCTTTAAAGAAATTGAGGATGAGGGCATAAGGCAGTTGGCTGCTGAAAAGGTACCCGGGGAGAAGATTGAAATAACCTGGTCTGCGGATCTACGTTATGAGGGACAATCATGGGAACTCAATGCCCCCATTGAACCTGTATCTAAAATGGAAAGAGAGGGTATAAAGAGGATCATAAATGACTTCCATGGCCTGCATCAACAGGTATACTCCTATTCGGAACCTAAAGAAGTGGTGGAGTTCGTCAACCTGAGGGTCAGGGTTAAGGGTAAAAATCCGGCCCTCTCCCTCCCAACCGAGAAGAAGACCGTTTTTTTAATTGAAGGTGATTGGAAGGATATGAGGGATGTCTATTTTGAGAACCTGGGGTGGCAAAAAATTCCTGTCTATGAGCGGGAACATTTAAACGCGGGGAGCAAGATTAAAGGCCCCTCTCTTATTGAGGAAACAATTTCCACCACCCTGATACCTCCTGAATTTTATGGTATTATAGACGAATACAGAAACATCATAATTGGGGGAGAAGATGAAGTATAAGGCAGACGCGGTTACAATGCAGGTGATCCGTTATGGACTGGAGGCTGTGGCCGATGACATGGGTTATAACCTGATGCGTATGGGCCGCACGACGATCGTCAAGGAGATCATGGACATCAACTGCGGTGTGCTGGATGCAAAGGGAGGAATTTTAGCCCAGGCCCATCTCTGTCCCCTGATGATGTTCAGTCTCCCCACCACTGCTGTTAACATGCTGGATCGGATTAAGAAGTTTGATGAAGGCGATGTGATTATCTGTAATGATCCATATTTAGGTGGTCAGCACCTTCTGGATGTCCAGTTTTTCTCCCCAGTGTTCGTGGATAGCGAACTTGTTGCTTTTGTTGCAAACATAGCACATCAACTGGATATGGGTGGTGCAGTGCCGGGAGGCGTGGCAGGGGGGCTCACAGAGATTTATCAGGAAGGACTGAGGATCCCCTTTGTCAAGCTATACTGCAAAGGAGAGGAAGACCAACAGATTTTCGATATGATCGCAAGCAATATCAGGATCCCGGAAAAGACCATGGAGGATTTCAGGGCCCAGGCCGCTACCACCATGGTCGGGGTAAAGCGAATCAAGGCCCTTGTAAACAAATACGGTCTGGATGTGTTCCATAAATGTACCAGCATGTTGATGGATTACAGCGAAAGTATGGTTCGACGTTTTTTAACATCTCTCCCGCATGTGGATTATACGGGTGTTGATTATTTAGATGATGATGGTTGTGAGGATAAACCGGTAAGAGTGCAGGTTAATGTACACATTAAAGGGGACAGTATGAAGGTGGATTTTGACGGGAGCGATTCCCAGACCACAGGCAATGTGAATTCCCCATGGGCCTGCACACAGGGTGGAGTCTTTTACACCATGGTGGGAATAATAGATCCGGGAATGGCCTTAAACTCGGGGGCCTTTCGTCCCATTGAGGTAGAGAGTAGAGAGGGCCTGGTGACCAACCCATTACCTCCTGCCGGTGTTACGGCCAGAAGCCAGACCATGACAAAGATAGTAGAGGCCATGCTTAAGGCGATGAGTGAGGTAGTTCCCGACCGGGTCGTGGCAGGCAGCCACGGTCAGGCCTGTACCAGCAGTTTTTCCGGGATTCACCCTGAAACGGGAAAACGATTCAGCTACATAGAGATTCAGGGTGGCGGCGCCGGCGCAAGGCCGGGTAAAGATGGGCCGGATGGGCAGGATCTCCATCTTGGCCGGTTTATGAATACGCCGGTTGAGGCAGCGGAGATTGAAAACCCGGTAATGATCGAGCGGTATGAATTCATCCCTGATTCAGGAGGACCAGGGAAATACAGGGGAGGGCTTTCCCTGCGCCGGGACATCCGCTTTTTAGCCGATGTCACATGGGCACGCTATTCTGACAGGCAAAAGTTTAAACCCCTTGGCCTCTTTGGCGGCATGGAGGGGTCTATGGGCAGCCTGATAATGAACCCCGATACACCAGAACAAAAA
>JAUUWD010000211.1 GCA_030589225.1 Desulfobacteraceae bacterium
TCCTGCCAAACATTTGAGAACTTGTGTGAACTAATTTGCTCAGATCAGTCGGTTTGGCCTCATATTTTCCCTTTCTGCCAAAGCCTAACAACTGTTTTGTCAGATCTACCCCGCTCTTAACGATATCCTCAATTCCTTTCAGATCCTCATAATGCACCTGGGGAAAATCATTATTCATCATCATCAGGGACGTACGCCCCTGAATACCCATCAAAAGATTATTGAAGTCATGGGCAATACCCCCGGCAAGGGTACCCAGGGCTTCCAGCCGCCGAATCTGCTGGATTTGTGCCTCCAGTTGCTGTTGTAGCGTTATGTCCCTGAGAAAATTGAGCGTGGCCGGCTTACCCTCCCAGTTTATAAGAACGGCATTGAGTTCTGCCCATAATTCTTCACCATCTCTGTTCATTAGTCTGAAAGAATAGGTGTCGGGCACTTTCTCTCCCTTTAATCTTTTGCTGTGCCTTTCAATAACCATCTGCCGATCTTCAGGATGAATATAATTCAGAAAAGGAACTTGTTCTAAGTCAACGGCCAAATTTCGCCCCATTTCAATGGCCTTCGGATTTGGAAATTTTACTTGCTGATCTTGGATAATAAAAATTGCATCGCTGGCATTTTCCACCAAAAGGCGATACTTTTCTTCTGATTCCCGAAGCGCCCTCTCTCCTTGTTTTGTCTCAATTGATTTGGTGATAATCTGTGTAATTGTCTTCAGAATATCCACATCCTCATCCAGCCATTTACGATGATACTGGCATTCATCATAGCCTATGAAACCATAGAAATTATTATTAACAAACAGTGGAACTACCAAAATTGACTTAATGTTCTGCGGGCGCAGTATTTTCTTTTCCTGCTCTCCCGGGATATCTTCGATATCTTGAAAATTAATGATTTTGTTGCTCTTCATCATCTCCATCCACCACGGATACAAATTCATAGGAACCCCTTGAAGTTTTTCTTTTTGTGGTGTAATGTAATCAGAGACCCATTCAAAGGTATTACTCACAGTTCCGGACTCATGGCTGTGTTCAAAAACATAGATACGGCTTACATTTAAAGTCTTTCCCATGATCTCTAAACACTCATCCAGACACATGTCAATGTCTTCGACAAATACCGCTCTGGTGGAAATATCAGCAAGCATTTTTTCATAGGCCAGCCTTTTCCCCAGAGCTCCCTCGGTCCGCTTGAGTTTGGTAACGTCAGTAACCACTGCGACCAAACGCTCCTCTTTCCCGTACTCTAAAGGTCTGGCCGAAAGAAGAGTGTCTATTGTAGTCCCATCCCTTTTTCGATATTGGACTTCAAACCCGTTTACTTCCCTTTCCTCTTTTAGGATTTCAATAAAAAGGTCTCGATCCCCAGGGTTGGCAAATAGGTTCAAATCAAATGGTGTGCTGCCCAATGCCTCTTCCCGCGAGTAGCCACTCATCTGGCAGAAAGCTTCATTCACTTGCAGATAGCGACCATCCTTCACACGGGTTATCGTGATGGAATCAGGGGCAGCCTCAAGGATGCTGCGGTATAGATTTTCACTTTCCCTTAGCGCTTCCTCTGTTCGCTTGCGCCTGCTGATGTCGCGTGACACGCCAAATATCCCGGCAGCCTGGCCAGTTTGGTCACGAAGAAAAGTCATTTTGGCCTCGGTCCAGATCTTGGAGCCGTCTTTGCGGAAGCCTTCCAATTCAAGCGTCCGTGTCCTGAACGGGTCTGCCTCTCCCGATTTTTCTATAGCCAGTTCTTCTGCAAGGGCATTCCTTGCAACCTCAATAGAAGCTGGGGTAAATCCGACCACCAGTGTCAAGCCCATCGCTTCCTCAACACTATAATCTGTCATTTTTGTAATGGAAGGACTAATATAGGTAAATCGCAGATTCATATCCATTATCCAGATAATATCAGTCACATTCTCAGCAAGCAGACGGTACCGCTCCTCACTCTCCAGCAGGGCCTCCTCCGCCCGCTTACGCTCGGTTATATCCATCCCCTGGGCAATGGTGGCAGAAAGGGTCTTACCCTCCCCGGAATAAATGTTAGCTGAGTTCCAGAGTGCTACCCGGATGTCTCCACCTTTGTGAAGAATCGGGATCTCAACCGACTCCCAGTATTCACCCTCCAAGGTACGAGCGATCTTACCTATCGATTCATCCCGGCTTGCTTCAGGGAAAAGTACGTCCAATTTTTGACCGATGACCTCGTCGGCTGTAATTCCTGTCATGTTCTCAAAGGCATGGTTGAACCGGGTAACTTTGCCATTAGGGTCCCAGACAATCATAGGAGCATTGGCATAGTTGAACAGGTTCTCCAGATAATCATGTGACTCATGAAGCGCCTTGGCCGCCCGTTTGAGTTCAATGACTTCACCTTGTAATTTCTTGACCTTTTTTCCCAATTCTTCATACGCTGGTTTTTTGGCCATTTGAGCATCCTCCAATGAAAGGGGCCCGAGCATATGTATATCCGGTGCCGCACAATGAGCCTTTTCCTTCCCTTTAAGGTTATCTTTACCACACCCTTGTATTTTTTCCAATTATATGTCGCAATTCAGTAAAAGTTAAGAAGATTACATTCTTTTAAAACGTCCTTGTCTAAGCACCCCTAATGTGTATACTTGCTTTGGATACAGCTTGGTTAAGATAATAGTGACCTTTTCGCAAAGGATAAAACAATGCATGAAGAAATTCCACAAGAGAGGAAAACTTTTCTGGCCAGGGACTATAGCCGCGGTTTCATCGAATATTGCCAGTTCAAGGCGGAAGTGATCGAGAGGGGTTACTTTCAGTCGACGGTCGCAATTGAGGATCATCATCGACAGCAGGACGGTTTTATCCATGCGGGTGTTATGGCCACAATGGCCGATCATACGGCCGGATATTCAGCTTTTACAACTGTTTCCGAGGATTTTCAGATCCTGACAATCGAGTTTAAGATCAACTTTCTGAGACCTGCTTTCGGTGAAGCCCTGGTCTGTCGCTCAAAGGTGCTCAGGGAGGGGGGACAGATCATCATATCAGAGTCAGAAGTGTTTGATATCAGGGAAGGGGAGGCAGAGCTGGCAGCTAAAGCCATGGTCACTCTCATGGCTGTACACGGGGATAAGCTTGCCTTAAAGGGCTGATTCTATCTCCTCCGCAACCTTCCTCGCTGCATCGGCAGGGTCTTTTGCATCCCGTATGGGGCGGCCAATCACCACATAATCCGAGCCATTTCTAATAGCATCTGCAGGCGTTACTATCCTTTTTTGGTCGTCCTGATTGACGAGAGACCAGGCAGGGCGTATTCCGGGGGTAACTGCGATCAGTTCGGACCCCAGCTCCCTTTTTACCATAGCCACTTCAAGCCCGGAGCATACTACACCATGACACCCTGCGGCCTTTGCCATGCGGGCCCTTAAAAGGACCAGGGCGGAGAGGTCTTCTGCATATTTATCAGAGTAACCCAATGCCCTTAATTTTTCCTGATTCAGGCTCGTAAGCACAGTGACTGCCAGTATTTTTGTATCACCAGGATTGTTTTTCGCAACACCTCTAAGGATCTCCTCCCCTTCATCACAGTGAACCGTCACAAATTCCGGGTCGTGTTGGCTGGCAGCCACAAAAGCCCTCTGTACGGTGGCAGGAATATCGTGGAGTTTAAGGTCGAGGAAGATTCCGGCATCTCCTGCGTCATGTATCGACTTGAGAATATCCGGCCCCTGACTGATAAAAAGTTCCAGGCCCACTTTAAAGAGACCCACGTGCTCTTTCAGCTTGTCTACATAGGTCATGGCCTGATCATAGGAGGGTAGATCCAGGGGAAAAATGATGTAGTCTTTTGGCAGTTTCATAGTGCACCTCTCAAAGGGGTCTTTTACCCGCTCTTATACTTTAAACGGTTATAATTTTAGCTTTCTAATTCTTGGATATGATCAAAATAATTAAGGCTGGAGTGTTGGAGTATTGGAGTATTGAAACAATAGCTTTGAAATTTCAAAAAGTCCTTTAGGCCCATCACTCCAGTACTCCATCACTCCAATAATAAACAACGTGCTATGGACAACCGATGATACAATTGATAAAGAAACGCAATTTAAGGCCGTGTACTGTATACCATTGCCGGGGATGGCTCAAGCCTGCAGATTTCATAGGGAGTTAAGAATTCAGACCCTGTGAACCCTGCAACAGATAAAAACATATCCAAAAAAAATCATGGACACAAGAATAAAAAAAAACTATATTTTGCCAACATAACATTGATGAATTCGTAAAAAGTTCGATTTAGACGGTTTCGTAAAAAGTTCAAATTCAAGGCGTGCAAATTTTGCAATCATGAGGCGTACTTATCGTACGTTGAATGATTACGAAATGCAGCACAACGTCCCGCTGAACTGAAGCGGGAGACTTTTTACGAGACC
>JAUUWD010000319.1 GCA_030589225.1 Desulfobacteraceae bacterium
ATTAGTCCGGAGGGTTCATCTTTTTCCTTAATTTTGGCGAAGTTCGGAAGGTAACGGTCCTCCGTGATCTCAGAATAATCATTTCTCCTGTTTGGGGATTCCTCCCTTTCCTGGCCCATTTGAATTTCACATGAAACTTACCAAAGCCTGAAATAAGGACATCTTCTCCACTGGTCAGGGTTTTTTTGATAATCTCAAACAGACTTCCAACTATTTCGTCAGCACGTTTCCGGCTCAGGAATATACAGTCCAGCTCGGGAAATAAGAACTGCTGCGGGCCTTTGTGCCGGTTCTTAAAACGCACCTCCTGCATCACACTCTTTACAATATCCGTCTTGGTCAGCGTCATTTGCGACCTCGAATTTATATTATAAAAATAAACGTTTACAGACGGGAACTTGGCAAACAATGACACATCTGTTAGACTTTGTCAAACATTTGAGGTAATTTCAAAACGTTGGATATATCGTGATGAGGCCCTCCTTTCATCCCAGACTGATCAACGACCCCTTTTCAGATCCAGGACTATTCATCCCTTTTCTCTTTGAAAAAAGGGCGCTGATGTTTGATCTCGGGGACTTGAGCTCATTATCATCTAAGGATCTCCTGAAGGTATCCCACGTCTTTGTCACCCATACGCACATGGACCATTTCATCGGTTTCGATACCCTTCTGAGGACCTTACTCGGCAGGGACAAAACCCTGGATCTCTTTGGTCCACCGGATTTTTTCCAGCATGTGGAAGGCAAATTAGCTGGGTACACCTGGAACTTGGTCAGCGAATATGAAAATAATTTCGTGCTTAAAGTCAACGAGGTTCACCAGGATAAGATTTATACAAAAACATATATTTGCCAAGATCGATTTCAGCCGAAAAAGGCGCCTTCATCAAGGCTTTTTTCCGGCAACCTCCTGGAAGAACCTTCCTTTTCAGTTCATGGCGTCCTGCTTGATCATCGAATACCCTGTCTCGGCTTTGCCCTCACTGAAAATTTCTATGTGAACATTATCAAGGAAGGACTCAAGGAGCTGGGGCTTCCAGTGGGTGCCTGGCTAAATCGGTTCAAGGCGGCTATCTACCAAGAAGAAGATCCGTACGGTGATTTTGTGGTTTCATGGGAGGAGAAGGGAAAGGCTACACGGGAAAAGAGATTCCTGCTGGGTGAATTGACGAAAAAGATCGCCAGGATTTCACCTGGCCAAAAAATAATATATATAACAGACGTGGCAGCAAGTACTGAAAATTCCAGAAAAATTATTGAGCTTGCAAAAGGGGCTAACCATCTTTTTATAGAAGCGGCTTTTCTGGATAGTGAAAAAGACATGGCACTTAAAAAATATCATCTCACAGCAAGGGAAGCAGGGGAACTGGCAGGAAAAGCAGGAGTGAAGTCTTTACAGTTGTTCCACTTCTCACCGCGTTACAAACACCGCGCCGATGATCTGGAGAGGGAAGCAAAGGAGGCTTATGAAAGAATTCTAAAACGCTCCTATGAGCCTTGAAATAACTATGCGTTGCACCTCCGAGGTCCCTTCCCCAATATCCAGAAGCTTCTGATCTCTGTAAAACCTTTCAATGTCGTACTCTTTCATGAGCCCGTAGCCACCGTGGAGCTGGACAGCGTGGTTTGCACATCTATACATAACTTCTGAGCAATAGAGTTTAGCCATGGCCGCTATCTTGGAAAATGGTTTTTTATTATCCCGCAACCAGCAGGCCTTGTAAAGAATGAGGCGGGCACACTCGATCTCAAGGGCCATGTCCGCCAGCTTAAAGGCGTTTACCTGAAAATTGGATATTGGTTTACCGAACTGCACACGCTCATTACTGTACTTAAGGGCGAGATCAAAACAGCCCTGGGCTCCTCCCAGGCCCATGGCGCCAATGGACAGGCGTCCTCCATCCAGGGTCTCCAGCATCTGATGAAAACCATTTCCCCGTGCCCCCAGATTGTTTTCCCTGGGGACCCGGCAATCGTCAAAATAGAGTTCGCTTGTGTTGGAACCACGCCACATCATCTTTCCGTGCATTTCCCTGGTCTCATACCCCGGGGTATCCTGTTCAATAAGGATGCATGAAAGCTCAGGCCTGCCATCGTCTCGCGTACCTGTACGGCAAAGAGAT
Organism: Desulfobacteraceae bacterium; assembly: GCA_030589225.1. GTDB lineage: Bacteria > Desulfobacterota > DSM-4660 > Desulfatiglandales > Desulfatiglandaceae > 4484-190-2. Next base: position 2,126 of record JAUUWD010000319.1, read on the forward strand.
GTTATCCCCGATGTAATTTTGGTTGATGCATTTGTAATAAATATCTTGCTGCCGTTAATCACCCACTGGTCGCCCTCCAGGACTGCGGTAGTCTTGGAATTGCCGGCATCTGAGCCGGCATCGGGTTCGGTTAAGCCAAAGCCCCAAAGGGCCTCACCGGTGCAAAGTTTCGGAAGGTACTTCTGTTTCTGTTCCTCATTTCCAAAATAATAGAGAGGCCCGATTCCCAGAGAATTACCTGCTGCCACAGTTGCCGCGTGAGAACCGTCCACCCTGGCGATCTCCTCTGTTGCGATGATATATGACACGTAATCCATGCCCTGGCCACCGTACTTCTCAGAGACAAACATGCCGAAAAGACCCAGTTCTCCCATCTTTCGCATGGTGTCGTAGGAAAACTCTTCTTTTTCATCCAGCTCTCTGGCGACCGGTTTAATTTCCTTTTCAGCAAAATCCCGGACAGAACTCCGCAGGATCTCCTGATCCATGGAAAGGGTAAAATCCATAATCCACCTTCTTTCTTTTTGCACATCCCCTTTCCTCATCAAAAGAAAAGGAGGAAGTATGAACTGTTAGGTTTCTAAACGAAAACAGACCCTATATTTATTATTCTTAATCACGGATTTTATAGGCAGAATGGCAAATAATGTCAATCGGAAACAGCAATTCTAATTATAACCTTTTGACCTTTCTAATGCAGGGCCGTGGGGTCTCTTTTTAAAGGCCGCAAATACCTGCCTCATTCTATTGAACGGCAGCGTAGCCTTGAAATGCGTTATAGGACAGCCCCACAGGAGAGTCTCCATTGCACCGGACGCCTTCTCGTCGGGCTCGGAGCCTTTATTCAAAGCCACGGGGGCGTTCGACAAGCTGTGGAAGAATTTGTCTTGCGTCCTTTAAAAAGAGACCCCACGCCCCTGCCAAGTGAAGGCCATAATTAGAAT
>JAUUWD010000251.1 GCA_030589225.1 Desulfobacteraceae bacterium
CAGAGCAGGAGCTTCACCCATGTTAATGATGTTGTTGGGGCCATTACAAAATTGATGGATGAACCCGCAGCAGAAGGAGAAATATTTAATGTGGGAAATAATAAAGAAGTGACCATAAATGAACTGGCACAAAAGGTAAAACAAATGACGGATAGTGATTCGGAGATCGAACATATCCCTTATGAAAAGGCTTACGGGCCAGGTTTTGAAGACATGAAAAGACGCTGCCCCAGCATAAAAAAAATAAATAAACTAATAGGATTCAAGCCATCTTATGATCTGGAGGCAATGATACAGAGCGTGATCGATTATTTCAAAGAGTAAGGAGATATAAATGAACGAACAAGTAAAAATTGCGGTCGCGGGAGCCGGCTACTGGGGCAAAAATCTGGTGCGAAATTTTGACTCCCTTGGGGTTTTGGGCCTTATTTGTGACAATCAAAAGGAAACTCTGGAAACTTTTTCAGAAAAATATCCCCATGTGCCAATTACAGATTCATTTAATTCGGTACTGGAAGATGATTCAGTGACAGCTGTAGCCATTGCTACTCCTGCTGAGACCCATTACCAGGTGGTGAAAGAGACCCTTCTGGCTGACAAACATGTCTTTGTGGAAAAACCGCTTGCCCTTCGGGAAACGGAAGGCATCCAGCTCCAAGAACTGGCAAAAGATCGAAAGAAGGTGCTCATGGTGGGTCATCTGTTGCAGTACCATCCGGTCGTGGTCAAATTGAAACAACTGGTTTCTACAGGGGAGCTTGGAAAATTACAGTATATCTATTCCAACAGACTGAACTTGGGTAAGATAAGAAGGGAGGAAAACATATTATGGAGTTTTGCCCCGCATGATATTTCGGTCATATTATCCCTGGCCGATGAAATGCCAGATGAAGTCCTTAGCTCTGGTGCAAATTATCTGCACCCCAAAGTGGCTGATGTGACGCTTAGCAGTCTTTCTTTTCCTTCAGGTATCCGGGCCCATATTTTCGTGAGCTGGCTTCACCCTTACAAAGAGCAACGACTGGTGGTAGTTGGGGATCGGAAAATGGCTGTTTTTAATGATGTGGAGCCTGAGGACAAGCTCCTGCTCTATCCGCACAGAATTGAATGGAAAGATCACTTGCCTGTCCCGGATAAAAAGGAGGCTGAAAGGGTTGTAGTTGATAAGAAGGAACCCCTCAGGGAGGAGTGCCTCCATTTTGTCAATTGTATCAGAGAAAATATTCGACCCATAACCGACGGAGAGGAGGCGCTTAGGGTCCTAAGGGTCCTTCAGGCATGTCAGAAATCTCTGGAGCAAGGGGGGAAACCGGTTTCTATCAAGAAGACCGCCGCTATTCCTTACAGAGCTGATGTCCAGGCCCATGAAACGGCAGTAATTGATGCAGGGTGCGAGGTGGGAGCTGGTACAAAGATATGGCATTTTTCTCACGTGATCAAGGGGAGCAAGATTGGCCGTGATTGCAATATCGGACAGAATGTGGTGATCGGGCCGGATGTGACCATAGGAAATAAGGTTAAGATTCAGAACAATGTTTCGGTATATGCGGGTGTTACATTGGAAAACGGTGTTTTCTGTGGGCCGTCCATGGTGTTTACCAATGTATATAATCCCAGGAGCTATATATCAAGAAAGGATGAGATTAGAACGACTTTGGTGAAAGAGGGGGCCACTTTGGGTGCAAACTGCACCATTTTATGCGGCCATACCATCGGCCGGTTTGCCTTTGTAGGGGCTGGCACAGTGGTCCTCGATGATGTCCCTGACTTCGCCCTCATGGTCGGGAATCCGGCAGGGATTAAGGGATGGATGTGCCGTTGCGGTATTCGGCTCCATTTTGATGGGAAGCGAGCCACTTGCGATGTGTGCGGCTCAAGGTATGAAAAAGATGGCGATTCAATCCAGGAAGTCCAATCCGCTGATGACAATAGATTATCAAAACCCAGTAAAAGTAATCGGGACAATTGACATTAAGTTACATTCCATTCAACGAGCGGGAGGTATGAAACGATGAGAAGAAACAGAATCATTGCCTTAATCATAGTCGTTGCGGTGATGATGGCGCTGGTTTCGGTTTCATTGGCTCAGGAGGCAGAAAAAATCAATATCAACAAGGCCTCGGCAGTGGAGTTAACTCAACTGAAACGCATAGGCCCTAAATTGTCTGAACGTATTGTGGAGTACAGAGAAAAACATGGCCCTTTTGAATGGCCTGGGGATATCATGCAGGTTCGAGGCATCGGTCCTAAGACATTCGAGTTAAACAAGGACCGAATTACCACTGAGTAATACCTCAATTGAGCCAAACTCAATAAACCAAGACCTAATATTTACCCCGCTTGCCCTGTTAAACCTATAAATTGTTTAACCGGGGTGAAATTAAGAAAACCCGCCGAAATAGCGAACCCCAATATCCAAAGTTAAAGTTAAATCCAAGGACCGGAAAGGAAGAATGCCAAAATGCCCTCAAAAACAGCTCTTGATATAGACCCATCCAAGTGGGATCAATACCAGCCTTTTGCGTCGGATGCAAAAGAGAAATCGTCTACTTCCCTGGCCCAAGAGGCACGCAGTGTGGCTAAAAAAATTGCAGAAGAGCTTGTCAAGCGGTTTGGCGCAAAAAGGGTTGTTCTTTTCGGTTCTTTGGCCCGTGGAGATTTTAGCAGTTGGTCCGATATTGATCTTGCCGTATGGGGGATTCCCGCTGCTAAATTTTTCAAAGCTGTATCTTTTGCGTCTGGAATTAGCGATGTGTGGAGGGTTGACCTGGTGGATACACAGGATTGCACCAGGGCTTTGAGAGAAATCATTTTGGAAGAGGGTACTGAACTATGAGTAAATCAGCTTCACTGTTGGCCGCAAGAATCCTTGCTGAACTCGAGGATATAGAAATTACCGTTGAACGAGCAGTGCAGGGATGGGAGAGAGCAAAGACCAAAAATGATGAATACTATCTGGATGGGGTTGCTCTGAATTTACATGGTTTTTATTCCGGTCTTGAACGGATTTTCGAAAGGATAGGCGCGGCTGTAGACGGTTCTGTGCCGTCTGGTGCCAATTGGCACCGTGAGTTACTCAACCAGATGAGCATAGAGATTCCAGGCGTTCGTCCGGCAGTGATCTCAGAGGGATTGAGAGAGAACCTTGAAGGTTATCTGGGGTTTCGACATGTCGTCCGGAATGTTTACACGTACCATTTGAGCCCTGAAAAATTGGATGCATTGGTTACCCAGGTACAAACAGTGTTTGTAAAAGCTAAGTCTGAAATGGCGGGCTTCTGCAAATTTTTACAAAATTCCGAATGATCTTTATTCCATTTTATGAGGACATTTTATTGAAGATAACGGTTGACTATCGTGAGAAGGCATCAGGCATCATTGATTTGCTCACAAAAGAGGATATCTCTGTCGAGGTCAAGAAAATCCCTTACGGTGATTACATTATAGGTAATTCAATAACTATAGAAAGGAAGACTGCCAACGACCTTCTCATTTCGATAATTGACGGGAGATTGTTCAGCCAACTTTCTAATTTAAAAAAATACTGTATCAACCCCATTCTTCTCATTGAAGGCAACCCTTATAAAACAGATCTCAATTTTGACAGAATGGCTATAAAAGGAGCCTTTATCTCGGCCCAGGCCATATGGTATGTTCCAGTTATCTATTCGCGGTCAAAAGAAGACACAAGAGATATTTTCATGATGATAGGCAGGCAGGATGAGTCCTATATGGATGTTGTACCATTACGCGGTGGTTATCGACCCAAGAGACTAAAATCGAAGCAACTGTTTATCTTGCAGGGACTGCCTCAAGTTGGCCCTATGCTTGCCAGGAGGTTGATAGAACGTTTCAGTTCTGTTTCAAAAGTAATGAATGCTTCGATAGATGAATTGACAGAGGTTGAGGGGATTGGAAAG
>JAUUWD010000083.1 GCA_030589225.1 Desulfobacteraceae bacterium
CCCAGAGGAGATGGCTTGTTTTTGTTGGTCCTGGAAGGTACGCTGATTTAAGTGCCTATTTATCCCGCTTGCAGCGGGGAAGTTAAGGAACTTCGTGACTTTTTATAATGGATGGTTTTCACAAGGCCTGCGCGACAAATCAGGCCAAGGGACTCGGGGTAATATATAGTCAAAGAATTAGACCGTCTTGCCTGCCAAGAGGCACAGTAACAGTTGGCTCAGCAAAGACCTTGATCGAGGACTTTAGACAATTTGAAAATGTTAAATATTACCTTGAACTTTAGTCACTTTAGTTCACTTTAGTCACTTTAGATCACTTTAGTCACTTTAGATCACTTATGGTCAAGTAATTACTCAACTGGTAGAACCTTATTATGGTACCACTACCCGAGGTAGTGGTTTAGGTCGATTAATTAGTCACTTCCCTCGCAACCAGAAAACACGGTGTCTGGTAAGTGTTGACTTTCAACTGATGGATAATAGGAAAAAGGGGTTTGTGAGTCAAGAAATACTAAGAAATTCCGTAACTACCCAGGTTGTCAGGTTCAATGTTCAGGGTTCAGGGGTTAAACCTGGAGCCATGAACCATTGTCCATGCAAAGACTCCTCAACCGGCTCAGGAAAAACTCGGGTTTAACCGTACATGGTTCAGCAAGCGACCATTGAACCTTTGAACCGTGAACCCGGAACTTTGAACCTGTGTAGTTACGAAATTCCTTGCATTTGGAGAGATCTATTTTTAGAATGTCTAGTTGTTAGAATGCTCTCCGGCACAATTGTATCCAAAGATAAAAGGAGTTCTTATCATGTCCGACCTAATCCTGTGGAAGAATCAGGAGATTTCTAAAATGAAGAGGGATATGCAGCGTCTCTTTAACCGATTCTGGTATGGTTTCGGGGTACAAATGTTTCCTGAGGAAGCTGGGGGAATCCCCTCAATAGACCTATCTGAAACCGAAGACACCCTTACCATAAAAGCTGTATTTCCGGGCATCAACCCTGAGGACATGGATATCTCTGCGACTGAAGACACATTGTTCATTCAGGGAGAGACGAGGGAGGAGACTGTAGAAGAAAGTGCCGGCTATCAAAGGGTTGAGAAGAGGTCCGGATCTTTTTCACGCACCATTTCACTGCCCTGCAGGATAAAAGTTGATGAAATCAAGGCTGTTTATAAAGAAGGTATATTAAAGATCACGATGCCCAAATGCGAGCCGGATAAAGCGCGGGGTGTCCGAATCCAAGTCAAGTGATCCTCAATAGAAATTGTGTAGCTTGCTGAAACTAAGGAGATTATTAGATGCCCAGTAAAAAATCATATACAGAGATCCCTGTAGAGAAACTCAGATGGAGGCTTGATCCATCGACTCTGCCTTTTAAAACCACTGATGACCTTAAACCCCTCAAGGAGATTATTGGACAGCAAAGAGGTGTTGAGGCTTTCCAATTTGGGATAGGAATCGACAGACCGGGATACAATGTGTTTGTCACTGGAGCGGCAGGATCGGGCAGAATGTCTACAGTACGTAAACTGCTCCAGGAGATATCCAAAAAAGATAATGTGCCTGACGATCTTTGCTATGTAAACTGTTTTAAAAACCCTGAGTCTCCTACTTTGCTTCGTCTTAAGGCGGGAAAAGGAGCCTCTTTTAAAAAGGACATCAGGGACCTTGTAAAAACCCTTAAGAACGAGATTCCAAAGCTTTTTGAAAGCCAGGAATACATCAACCTGAAAAAAGAAGTCATGGAGACCTATGAGAAAAAAGGGAAGGGATTTTTTAAGGAGCTTGACCAGCAAGTCAAAAAAGAGGGGTTTACGCTTGTTGATGTCCAGGTAGGACAGGTCAAACGCCCTGAAGTAATGCCCGTGGTTGATGGAAATCCGGTTCATATCGACCAACTTGAGGGGATGGTTGAAAAGGAAAGATTCCCAAAAAAAGAATATGATAAGCTGAAAGAAAAACATGCCAGCCTGACAGAACAGATAGATCAGATTTTTCTCGAACTAAGAGACCTTCAAAAAGAGGTTCAGGAAAAAGTAGAGGCAATGGATCGTATGATGTTCATGAAACATGCATCCGACCTGACAGCTCCACTCATTAAAAAATACAAAAGCAAGCCGATTAAGAAATACCTGGAGGCCATGCTCGAAGATATGGCCGGTAATCTCCAACAGGTATTTGCGGCCCAGGCCCAGGTGCAAATCCCTGGCCTTTCGCCTTTGCTTCCGGAGGCCGACCGGTTTCAACCGTACCAGGTCAATCTTCTGGTAGACAATAGTGAGCAAAAAGAGCCACCAGTCATTGTTGAGGACTACCCCACATATCGAAACATTTTCGGGAGCATTGAGCGTGTTGTTGATCGAAGCGGGGTATGGCGGACGGATTTCAGCAAGATCAAGGCTGGTTCGCTGATCAAAGCAAATGGTGGGTACCTGGTGTTTAATCTCATGGATGCCATTGTGGAGCCGGGTGTGTGGAAGGCGCTCAAGAGGGCACTTAAAAGTAAAAGGCTTGAAATTGAAACCTATGACCCATTTTACCTCTTCACTACCACAGGGCTTAAGCCGGATCCCATTGATCTGAGCCTAAAAGTGGTCGTTATTTCAGATACCTATCTATACAATCTACTCCAGCACTATGACGAGGATGTAAAAAAGATTTTCAAAGTCAGGGCCGATTTTGATACCTCCATGGACAAGAATAAAGAAAGCATTCATCAGTTCGCAGAGTTTATCAAGATGCAAACGGATGAAGAAAAATTGAAGCCCTTTGACAGGACAGCGGTGGCCGCACTCGTGGAACAGGCGGTCCGGATGACCGGAAGGCAGGAGAAAATCTCCACCAGCTTTCCTGCAATCACAGATCTAATCCGTGAGGCCGATTTCTGGGCCAGCCACAAGGATGCCCCGGCTGTCCAGGAAAAACATATCAATAAGGCCGTGGAGGCCAAAATATACCGTTCCAACATGATCGAGGAACACATCCAGGAAATGATCGATCGAGGAACCCTGATGATAGATGTGGATGGGGAAATCGTGGGACAGGTGAATGGCCTTTCCATATATGCCCTCGGAGACTATATGTTCGGCAAGCCCTCTCGAATCACCGCCTCCACTTCTATGGGCCGTGCAGGAATAATCAATATTGAAAGAGAGGCTGACATGTCTGGTAGTACCCACAACAAGGGTGTGTTTATCCTTGGCGGATACCTCCGTAAAAAATTTGCGCAGGACAAACCCCTGACTGTGAGCGCCAGTATTGCCTTCGAGCAGTCATATGGCAACGTGGACGGTGACAGCGCCTCGTCCACAGAGGTATATGCGCTGCTGTCGAGTCTCTCGGAGACACCTATTAAACAGGGTATTGCGGTCACCGGTTCGGTCAATCAGAAGGGAGAGGTGCAGGCCATTGGGGGCGTCAATCAGAAGATCGAGGGATTTTATGACTGTTGTCTGAAAAAGGGCGCGAACAAAAGCCAGGGGGTCATAATCCCCGAGAGCAATGTGAAGGATCTGATGCTTCGCAAGGATGTGGTTGAGGCGGTCAAAAAGGGTCAGTTCCACGTATATCCCGTGAAGACCATTGATGAGGGTATCGAGATCCTGACTGAGAAAAAGGCCGGGGAAAGTAAGGCCGATGGCACCTATCCAAAAGGGACAATCAATTACCTGGTGAATAAAAAACTAAAAGATCTGGCCGAAGGACTTAAAAGCTTTGGCGACAAGGAGGAAAAAGAGGAGAAAAAGGCAGGGAGAGGAAAAAAGCGTACTCCGAAGAAAAAGAAAAGCTCTTGAACTTGATCCCCATCGAGCACGGCCAGATTCTGAATGCTTTATACTGGACAGGGGCTTCATATGACTGTTTAGCGCCCTTATATAGCGAAGCCAAGGCCTCAAACCGACGCGCTTGTGTGCGTTTATCAAATTTTTTGCTTGAGGCATAGAGATGCTGGTTGCTGGTTGCTGGATGCTCGATGCTGGATAAAGACTTTCCCATTTACAGCACCTGGAGATATTATCAATTTATTGTACGGTCTTTTTCGAAAGATTAAAAAAAGTGATAAAATTTCTTATTTCATCCAGTATCCAGTGTTTTTACATTATTTGCACCACAATATATTGAAACTCGGCTCAAAATTCACGATCTTGGCCTATATAGACGGATAGAATCGAGTATCCAGTATCATTCCCATCAATACACCCCATAGCCACATAACCATCAGGCAAGAATAAAAGCTGCTGTACAATGGACACAGATGAGATAACCCTTTCAAGCCCCATTGAGGAAAAAATTGCCTGGGCCGAACATCGTTATGAAAGTTTCAGCGGCCCGCTCATTCAGGACAAACCCATTGTTGATTATTTGACAAGGATAGAAGATGCGATACAAGCCTCTCACAAGGAGATGGGGGAAGCAGGCATCCTGGATATATGCAGGGACTGTGAGAAGAATGAGGGCGGGTCCTGCTGCGGTGCCGGGCTGGAGAACAAGTATGACGGATGGCTTCTTCTGATCAATCTCTTGCTTGATGTAAGACTTCCCAAAAAGAGACATGATAAGGAAAGCTGTTTTTTCTTGGGAGAAGGCGGCTGCTTGCTCAAGGCCCGCCATGTGATATGCGTCAACTACCTCTGCAAAAAGATAACCGACCAGATCGATCCCCATAAACTCAATGCCCTGAGAGAAAAGGAGGGCATAGAACTGGATATCCTGTTCCTTTTGAACGAGCGGCTTAAGATAGTCTTATAGCCTAGCTTTACAAAAGATCAACGGGCCGGAACCGCCAAGCTTAGATACTTCTCTCCTTCATTGAACATCAGGTGTTTATCAACCATCATATTAAGAAAAGGGCCTACCTTCTCTTCTCCAAAACCGGGAAAGCGAGACAGAATCTGCGGCATAGATCGTTGGGTCTGGCAGAAGAGGTAGATCCTCCTGGAGGTGCCATGCAACCGGTGCGTCATATCATAGTCGTCAATGTGTCGTTGACGGATAATCATAAAATCACGCCCGTCCTGGTAAGAAAGAATAGGGCCAGCCCCTGGCACTCGGTGGAGTTCCATATAGGTGTTTCTCCATTCCTTTAGTTTTTCTTTTACAGGTTTCCATATGCGGTTCTGATATCTTATTCCTCCCTGGTAACCCTGAACCATAAGCCGGAGGCCTCGTAAGACTTCTGGCGGAAAAAAATGTGCATAATAGGGGTGGTTCCGGAGCCTTTTGATGCCATAGGCATCTGGCATTTCAAAAACACCACTTCCATAGCCCAGCCAGAAAGGGATTCCTTTAAGAGGCCGGAACGGAAAAGTGAATTCCAGGCAGGCTAAGGTCTCAGCCACGTCCTGCTCATCGCTCGAAGGAAAGCCCAGGATCAGGTTCCCGGTTAAATTTGGGCACCCAGGGGCCTCGCAGTTCTTCATGATTTCCATATTGTCTATGGCAGTGGTGCCTTTATTGAGTTTTCTGAGCAGCATACTGCTCAGGGATTCTATACCCACCTGGACTTCACACATGCCTGCACCACCCATGGCCGCCAGAATTCCACTTGGTGTGGTCGCCCGGAGTTCGGAAAAGAGGTGAAGGTCTTTTCCAACCCCTTGAATTCGATTGAATAATTGCTCCAGTCCTTTGGCGGGGAGAAGATTATCCATGAATGATATAGATAAAATTTGGTATTTTTTTATAAGTTCCTCCAATTCCTTGATGGCCCTGTTATGGGACTTGGCACGATAGCCATGCCACTGGAGGTTGAGATTGCAAAAGGCACACCCTCTCCCTTTAGGTCCAACCTTCTTTCGCCACCAGCACCCACGCGAAATCTCCATAGGAATTTTGGGCAGAAACGTATTCTCTGGAGCAAAGGATTTCAGGTGTTTGAAATAGTCATCATATTCGGGGATAGGCAATTCGTCCAAATTTGGCACTTGAGACACTGTTTCAGGCCCGGTATGGAAATGACGTGAAATCAGGCCGCGAATCGCGGCCTCAGGCGCATGGCCCTGGGAGTCCTCAAACGATTTGACAAGATGAACGAGGGGCAATTCCCCTTCACCCTGAATCACAAAATCGATCTCTGGGAAACTTCTAAGAAGACTCTTCCCCATATCTCCAGCGCAGGCCGGTCCCCCCACAACTATCTTGATACCTGCTATCCGTTGTCTTATCTCCTTAATAAACCAAAGACTGCTTGTGAGCTGGCCAAAGCAGATAGAAAATCCTACCAGGAAATAATTTTCCCACTTCTCCTTATCAATTACCCTGGACGAAAGTTTCTTTATTTTGCTGCACAGTTCCTGGCAACTGGGCTTTTCAACCAACCCCAATCTGCGATACCTCTTTTGCCAGAATCTTTCTATAGTGTCCGCCCTGTCGGGGTACAAGAGGGTCGCGTAAAGGGGTTCAGCAAGCCAGGTGCTCTCGGAGATTTTGGCATACAGATCATAGCCTAATGCTGCGGCTATGCTGAGGTAGACATGGTGGGAATCAACCTGTATGTGAGGAAGTTTTTCTTTTACAAAGGCCTTAAGCGCACCCAACTGGATAGAAGGACGATTAAATAAGGGCCATGGTGTCGAAATAAGGGCAATTTTTTTCATTACATGCTTCCCGTGTTTAATAGATTTTAAGTAACTCCCCAAAACGTTCGGGTATAATCTCATTTCCCGAACTTTTTCGACAAATTATGATTTTAAGACGTTAGGTTTTTATATGCCTCCCATGCCACGGCTCTAACGGAAATTGATTAGCCGGTGAAGGTTAAATAATAATGCTGGAATACTGGAACGATGGAACAATGGGTTCTGGAAAAATGGGGTAGTGGGATATTGACAACACGCCTCTTGACAAGGAGGTGAAAAGTATTCATAAATGGGAAAATTCTTTTCAAAGCTCAATCCCGCTAAAGACGGGATTTTCGACTTTCCAATATTCCATCATTCCATTATTCCATGTGAGAAAAAATCACCAAACCTCAATAATCAGCTATAATTTCAATGAGTTGTAAGAATTACGAGACGTCTATTTACC
>JAUUWD010000161.1 GCA_030589225.1 Desulfobacteraceae bacterium
ACTTTCCCATCCATAAATTCATAATACGAACCAATCGCCTGGGCTCCATCCTCAATGATTGTGAGGCCATGACTCTCTGCCGTCTCCAGGATCGGTCCCATATCTGCACTTTGGCCAAAAAGATGAACCGGTAGGATTGCCTTTACCTTTGATCTTTGCTCCTCATCTAAGGCGGAAACCGTCGCATCAAGTTTGACAGGATCCATATTGTAAGTATGTTCATCAATATCCACAAATATCGGCCTGGCGCCCACCCTTACGATCGCGCCAACAGTGGCAAAAAAACTGTAGGGGGTCGTTATCACCAAGTCTCCAAATCCAACACCTGCGGTCATCAACGCAATCAACAGCGCATCAGTACCGGAAGACACCCCGACTGCATAATGGCACTGACAATAATCAGCTATCTTCCTTTCCAGCTCTTCCACTTTCGGACCCAGGATGAATTGCTGGGATTCAAATACCTCCCTGGCTGCAGATATTACCTCTTCCTCGATTTTTTCATACTGCTTCTTCAAATCCAGCAATGGAACCTTCATGCAATCCTCCTTTTTGTTTTGTGTTCTTAATTTTTACCCACATTTACCTTTCAACTCAACAGTTCCGACACTGGAACGACGCAAAATTCGGCTTTTATTCTGGGGCAATATTCCTCCAACACCTCCAGAGTCTCTTTGTGAGGGTGACCTATTCCAATCGCAAAACCTGTATGTCTTGCCATATTACAAAGACGCTCAATCTGTATCTTTATGGCCTTCCGAGACAGATCATTATCCAGAAATACACTCCTGCCAGCGGTGGGTAGTCCTATCTTCTTTGCCAGCTCGAATCCAACTGAACCTGAGGTCGTTCGGCTATCAACAAAAAAAAGGCCCCTCCTTTTCAAAGCCTTTAAAATAATCAGCATTTTGCCCTCATCTTCTGTAAACAACGACCCCATGTGATTATTCACGCCTTGGACTCCCTGAACCTCCCTCAAGTTTTGATCCAGAATCCGTATAATCTCATCCTCATTCATAGACAGAAATAATGCACCGGGACCCGGGTTAACAGATGGGAAATTCCTTGGTTCCATCGGTAAATGCAGGATAAGCTCACATCCCTCCTGGTTTGCTTGTGCTGCGATGCGCTTGGTAAAGGGGGCACAAGGAAGAACCGAAAAGCTGAGTGGTAAATCCAACTGTATAAATGAAGACGCAATTTTCGAATCGTACCCCAGATCATCGATAATAATTGCAAGCTTAGGCCTTACATCATCGATCGTGGGATGTTGGCTATCAGACACTATTTCGATCTTGTGAGTGTAAAAGCCTTCCGCATAAATATGACAGATTATTCTGCCGTCAGGGCCCTTTTCATCCCGAAGCCTTATCTTTGCCCGCAATGCGCTTAGATCCTGAGAAATAGTACTTTCAAGGCGGCGCGCTGAACTGGCATCGGGACATTTAATCAAAAGCTCGGTAAAATCCCAAAAAGAACCATTTTCATTTCTCGGCTGAACATTCAGAAAAAAAATATCTTTTTCCTGAATACCGCTTTGGTACAGGGATTCATAGATTGAATAGTCAATATCCCTTATTGTCCCATGAAGATCATCTGGTGTAGTGTAGATCTCTTCATAGGCAGGTCTGGGGAGCCCAATACTGTTTTTCGGAAGGTAGACATAAACGATTAATAAAACAGCGCAGGCCAGGGATATAAGCAAAATAAGCAGGAAGAGTATTGGCGATAATTTTTTCTTTTTCGCACTTCCCTTCCTTTTCTTGGTTGTCATTAATAATCTGCCTATATCTTAAAAAACAGCATAGGAGGCTGTCCGAGAATGGCTATTTTCTCTCCTGCCTGAGGCGGAGAGAGGATTAGGGATTACTTTCCGGGGGCAGTCTTGATCTGTGAGAAAATGGCCCAGGTCTTGAGCAGTTCTACAGCATGACGGACCTGATTGTCTCTTTCAAGGAGCATTTTGACCCGACGATCCTTTTCCATTTCATTATTCTTTTCAACTGGTGCAATGTCTTCTACCTTCTCATTCGCCATATGGCCCTCAAGGTCCTCTTCCCTCACGAACTTACCAACATCCTTTTTTTCTTGCTCATTCGGGGGAGTAAAATCCAGCTCTATATCAGGGACAATACCGCTCAACTGGATGGATTTTCCACTTGGGGTATAATACCGGGCCGTCGTTAGACGCAGGCCGGAGCCATCGGATAAGGGCAAAATCGTTTGAACTGAACCCTTCCCAAAAGTTCTTGTCCCGAGGACAATCGCTCTTTTATTATCCTGCAAGGCCCCTGCCACGATCTCTGCAGCACTGGCGCTCCCGCTATTAACCAGGACAATAATTGGATAGGTTCTCGGCTTTTTGTCTGTATGTGCTGTTGCCGTTATATTCTGAGAACTGATCCTGCCTTTGGTGCTTACAATTAAACCAGAATTCAGGAACAGATCTGAGACCTCTATAGCCTGCGATAAAAGCCCTCCCGGGTTATTCCTGAGATCCAGAATCAAACCCTTAATCTCGCGTCCCTTTTCCATTTCTTCAAGGGCTGCGGAGAGGTCCTTTGCCGTCTTACTCTGAAAATTGGAAATGCGCACATAGCCGATCTCAGGGGTCAGGAAGTACTGTCTCACGCTTATTAATGGGATAACACCTCGGGTGATAGAAAACTCCAATGGCTTTGCCTCACCTTCTCGCATTATAGTTAAATTAACTTTTGTTCCCTTTGGTCCCCTGATTTTTTTGACAGCCTCCATCAGCGACATATCCTTCGTTCTTTTATTTTCTATCTTAATGATCTTGTCCCCTGCTTTCATTCCCACTTTGTAGGCCGGCGTACCCTCAATGGGAGATACAACGGTCAGGACGTTATCCTTAACGGTTATTTCTACACCAATTCCCGTAAAACTACCTTTTGTCTCCAGCATCAATTCCCGATACTCTTCCTTTGTCATAAAGGACGAGTGGGGATCCAGGTTATGGACCATACCTTTAATGGCTCCGTAAATCAGTTCCTGAGGATCCTGAGGTTCTACATAGCTCTTTTCTATCTGTCTAAGCACTTCTGTAAAGATCTCGATATTTCTATAAACATCCTCGGTATCCGCCCCGACCTCACCGTCACTTCCACTGAGAAAAAGGGCCCCGCCCACAAAAAGGGAAATCAAGACGATGTTAAGGGTAAATCTTTTTTTTGTAATCGACATATTCTCACTCCTGAAATATTTGTGGATCGCCGCGATCTGTAAATCGCTAATACGATCTATGTGAAACAGCTATTTATAAGAGGCAAAGGCAGCTTGATGCACCCATGTTGAATAATCGCCTTTTTTTACAAAATCTTTAATTGATTCTAACTATAATGATACCTAAAAAATAAGATATGGTCAATGGTATCATCAGGGGGACACAGGGAAACGTCAAAGAAGAATGTAACTTGGCCAAATAGATGTATTTTCAAGACGACTAAATCCGAAATCCGAATACCGAAATACGAAACAATATCAAAATTCAAATATCAAATGACCAAAACATTTCGGTAACTTATACAAAATTTCAGGATATTGACATGTTTTGAATTTTGGATTTATGTCATTCGTATTTGTTTCGGATTTCGTATTTCGAGCTTCGGATTTCCAGAAAATTAAATAAACAAATAAACTCTATCCTTTCAACGTGTTATCTCTTTAAATGACTTAGACCTGGAGGGCCTCTTTGATGTCCTCTTCAGTGACTCCCAAAAGATAGAGAATATTTTTCAGGCGGGACCTACCCAATGAGACATTGGCCGCACGGTCAACTCCCTTTTTGGCATTGTAGGCAATACCCAGCCCGGCCTGGCCGAGCATCAGCGCGTCGTTGGCCCCATCGCCCACAACCACAGTCTGGTCGAGAAGAATCCCCTGGTCGCAGGATGTCTGGTTAACAATGCGGGCTTTCTGGGCGGCGTCTATGATAGGTCCAACAATCCTGCCGGTCAGGACACCGTTTTTTATCTCCAGCTTGTTTGCAAAGGCAAAATCAAAGCCGAGTTTTTCTTTGAGGTAGTCTGAAAAAAAGTCGAATCCGCCGGTGATCACTCCCAACTTATAACCCAGCCACCTGAGCGTGGTCGTCAGTTCCTCGACCCCCTGGGAGAGGCGCATGTTGTTCCTGATCTCGGTCAATTCGCTTACGGCCAAGCCCTTGATCAGGGCGACGCGCTGGATGAGCGACTCCTCGAAGTCGAAATCACCCCGCATAGCCTTTTCTGTGATTCGAGACACCTCCCGGTAAACACCGGCCCGGCGGGCCATCTCGTCGATTATTTCCATATCCACCAGGGTGCTGTCCATGTCAAAGAAGATCAAGCGCTTATTTTTGCGATATGCCTCCATCTTTTGAAGTGCCAGGTCTATGTTGAGTTCATGGCTTTTGACCATGATCTGTTGCTTTAGCCGGCTCAGGCTGGAGGCGCTATTGACGTTAAGGATCATCTCCACGGACAGGGCGTCATGGTGTGCCAGGCTGGATATCATTTCGATGTTGACGTTCTCCTCACCCAGGATCCTGGAAAGCTCTGCCAGGGCATGGGTGCCCCCAAAATGGGTAAGGACGTAAAGGTTACGCTGGTTGAGTGCGAGGACCTCGTTTGGAGAGAAAAACCTGAAATTGAGGGTCAAATTGAGTTTGCTCGCTTCGAAAAGGAGATCCTTGATGACACTGTCTTTTGAGTCACTGGCTTTGCTCAGATCCAGAAGCAAATATAGCCCCAAAAGATTTTGTAACGAAGCCTGTTCAATGTCTACTACCTCTACATTGTGCTCTATCAATACCCGGGTGAGGGTGGCTGTGATTCCGGGCCGGTCCTGGCCGGAAACGTTCACCATCAACAGATTTTTACCTTCTTTCATTTGCTATCCCTTCTTTGGTCCTGGCCGACAGGTCTCGCCACGTAGTCAAATTACCCCCTCCCAGAGGAGATGGCTTGTTTTTGTTGGTCCTGGAAGGTACGCTGATTTAAGTGCCTATTTATCCCGCTTGCAGCGGGGAAGTTAAGGAACTTCGTGACTTTTTATAATGGATGGTTTTCACAAGGCCTGCGCGACAAATC
>JAUUWD010000035.1 GCA_030589225.1 Desulfobacteraceae bacterium
GACAAAATTGAAGACCCGAAGTCCTCGTAAAAAAATGCTGATTTTGCCACATAATTGCCAAATACCATGTTCCAGACCCGCCTGCCTCGCCTGTCATGTACGGAACGGGCATATCCCAAGAGGTCGGCAATGGCGGGCAGGTGTGTTGGAATGTGGAAGCGGTCGGTTTTCCCGTACAAAACGTTTACAAAATGACGTATGGTAATGAGAATGCAACCTTTGAACCTCTGAACCTTTGAACCCGTGAACGGTTACCAATAATTTTAGCTGACCGGTTCGATAAGCCCTAAATTACCGTCCGATCGTTTGTAAATCACATTAATTTCTCTGGATTTGGCATTCCTGAAAACAAGAAATTCCTGTCGAGAGAGATTGAGTTGCATAGCAGCTTCCTCCGGATCCATGGGTTTGGCAACCATTTTTTCAACCTCTATCACAGTTTCATCTTGACCGAATGCCGTTGTATCATCTGTCTCCCCAATCACAGACCTGTCTTCACTTTTCAAATTCTCTGATCGGTGGTTTCTTATTTTGGATAGATGCCTTTTGACTTGCTTTTCAGTCTTGTCCATTACCTGGTCAATCGCCGAATACATATCCCCTGTTTCTTCAACGGCTTTAATCAGAGTACCGTTTAAATTAAGGGTCACATCCGCCTGATGCCTGAATTTCTCAACGGTCAATACGATATGAGCTTCCATAGGGGAATCAAGATATTTCTTGATCTTGGAAATCTTTTCTTCGGCATAGGTTTTTAGACTTTCTATTGGCTCTGTATGTCTGAATGTCACCGTAATATCCATAAAATATTCCTCCAAGAATAGTGAGTTTCCAAAGGAAAAGCCAGGAGTCAAAGAGATACTTTAATACGGGTTTTTACGCTTCCTCGATGGCAAAATGCCCATCATTTCCCGGTACTTCGCAACGGTTCGTCGTGCAACCCTTATATTAAGTTTTATCAGGATATCTGAAATATCTTGATCACTGTACGGCTTAGTCGCTTTTTCCATCTTGACGATTTTCCGGATCTGTTCTTTCACGCTCTCCGAGGCAACAGCATCTCCCTCAACACTCCGAATAGAGCTGTTAAAAAAGAACTTCAGTTCAAAAATTCCTTGTGGCGTATGGACATATTTATTAGTTGTCACTCTGCTCACAGTTGATTCATGCATATCGATATTTTCAGCTACATCACGAAGGACAAGGGGCTTTAGATGTGCAATCCCATTATCCAGAAAACCTCTTTGAAACCGGACAATACTCTCTGTCACCCTGTAGATGGTTCTTTGCCGCTGATGGATACTCTTTATCAGCCATGCCGCTGATCTCAGCTTTTCCTGGATATATATCTTGGCATTTTCGGATAATGAGTCTCCACCACGCAAGACATCCTTGTAGTAGGCATTGATTCGCAGTTTGGGTAGACCGTCTTCATTTTGCACTATTTCATAAACATCACCTACTTTAAAGACATAAATATCTGGGGTTATGTATATCGTTTCCTCATCCGAATAGATCCTGCCTGGCTTTGGCTCCAGCCCCTGCAGGACGGTCACCGCTGCAAGGACATCAGTGACCGGCACCGAAAGATTTTTGGCAATCTGATCATATTTTCTGTTTTCAAGGTCCCCCAGGTGATCTGTGATTAACTTTTCGACAAGCGTCCCGCCGAGATTCTGGAATCTGATCTGGATGAGTAAACATTCCCGTGTGTCCCGGGCCGCTACACCAACCGGATCAAAATTTTGTATAATAGCAAGCGTTCCAAGGACCCCTTCCATTGGATACCCCGTGACTCGAGATATCTCCTCCAGCGGGATATCCAAGTATCCATCTTCAGTCATGTTCCCGATAATGTAAACACCAATCTCCCTTTGCTCCACATCAAGACTGCTCATGTTCAGTTGCCAAATGAGGTGGGAGTACAGATTGGTCTTGGAGGATGTAGTGCTTTCAAAGGAAGGAGTATCCTTTGGCTCGTAAGAAGTTTCCGCCCAACTGGTATTGTATTCGGACAGGTAGTTTTCCCAGTCTATATCATCCCGAACATGTTCCTCGATTGTCACTTCCGGGAGATCAGGAATATCCTCCCCCTGCTCATCTTTCTCACCCTCGGTTTTTATATCATCCTCAGTTTTTGTATCATCCTCAGCCGGAGACACAGCCTGTTCTTCCAGTAGCGGGTTTTCCTCCATTTCCTGAGTGATGGTGTCGAGGAGTTCAAGCCTTGATAGCTGCAAGAGCTTGATAGCCTGCTGCAGCTGGGGAGTCATGATAAGCTGCTGGGAAAGAATCAACGATTGTCTTAATTCTAAAGCCATAATATAAAGATTACCATCTCAACCTGGGAGGCTGTCCGAGAATGGCTATTTTTCCCAATCTCTGCGTCAGACAGCCTCCTGGGTGTTACATACAAAAATCTTCCCCGAGATACACACATCGAGCAATTTCACTCTGAACGATCTTTTCCGAAGGACCATATTCGACGATTTTTCCTCCACTGATAATGTACGCAGTATCACATACACTTAAAGTTTCCCGAACGTTGTGGTCTGATATGAGAATACCCAGGCCCCGATCTTTCAATTGCCTGATGATCTGTTGAATATCATTTAATACGAGTGGATCAATTCCCGCAAACGGTTCATCCAGCAATATAAACCTCGGCTCTGTGACCAGGGCACGGGTAATTTCCAACCTGCGGCGCTCCCCCCCTGAAAGCAACGCAGCCTTCTGTTTTGCCAAATGGGCAATGTCAAGTTCGGTCAGAAGTTTTTTAAGCCTTAACTTCCTTTCACGGGCCGGGATATCCAGCGTTTCCAAAATGGCCAGCAAATTCTGCTCTACCGTCAACTTCCGGAATACAGAAGGCTCTTGGGCCAAATAGTTGATTCCTTTCCTGGCCCTCAGATACATGGGATCATGCGTAATATCCTGCCCGTCAAGGAAAACCTTACCCTCATAAGGGCGTGTCAGGCCCACAATCATATAAAATGTCGTGGTTTTACCGGCTCCGTTGGGACCCAGGAGGCCAACAATATTTTGTCTTTCAATCCCTATACTTACATTATCAACTACCCTCTTCCCGCTGTAGACCTTTACCAGACCTTCTGCCTGGAGTATTTCATGAGCCACGGTCACAGGCGCTACCTTTTTTTGCGCTTGGGGAAGATAATGGCCCTTACCTTTTTGTCTCCGAGACTCTCCACAATATGCCGATTTTCTTCCAAGAAAATAGTTATTTTATCGCCTTCTACGGAATCCTTTCCCTGTTTTACAACGGGTCTGCCCGTAAGCACGATTTTCTCATCCTCCTGATAATACACAGCCTTTTCTGCTGTTGCAACGCCTCCCTGCCCCCGGCTAAACCTTACATCTCCGGTGGCAACGATCCTGTCAATCTTTGTCTCCGATTCTGCTTTTTGCTGTTGTGACGGCGGGTTTTTGTAATAAACAAGCATTTTTTTACAGTCTATCACAAAATCATCACCTTTAACACTGATCTCAGCTCTGACATCCCCTTCAAATGTCACCACTTTCGTTTTATCATTCACTTCCAGGGTCTTTGACTTGATGACTATCGGCCTTGGATCATCCTTTGCAGTCTGTTTTTCTAAAACTTCAGACCCAACAGAATCCGTGACTGCAAGGCCAACCAGAAGAGTTGCAAGTAAAAAAAATGGCTTGTATCTTACGCCCCTCACTAAATCAAAGACTCCTGTTCTATTGTAGTGGTAACATCTGACAGTACTTTAACACTTTCTTTTTCCAAATCCATTAAAAGGCCCCTACCCGAAACCGAAAAAAATGGGCCAAATATCTTGACCGGTTCCTCCGTACTTACATGGCCGAGCCTTTCATTAATCATAAGGTGCTCGGTAACAATCCTGTAACCATTTCCAGAAAATCCCTCCAAATCTCCCCAGAGGTTAATTTCTCCAGAATCCCTTGAATAATCCCCCTTGTTCCCCTTGAGTTCGAAGAAAGGCCTGTTTTCGGGTATCACCTTTAAATGAAAGTCCTGGAAAAATATAGATTTTCTGTCCTCAGAAAATTTCACCTCACCAGCATTAAGAACCCACTTCAACTCCTTATCCGGATCGTCCTGGGAGTATTGGATGTCTCTGAGCTTGACCCCTGCACCTGACATGGCCTCCATAAAAAGCGGGCCCTGGATAAACTCTTTCCCGGATCTTACAAGGTAGAAAGCTACCGCGGCCAGCACGAGCCCTAATCCAATCAGTGGCCATTGTCTTAAAAGGGAACTTTTCATTAATTACTAGAGGTAGTTTCAAAATGTTCAATTTTGTTCAAGATCAAGGAAGGCGAAAATTTTAACCACAGGAATACTATTGAGTATTTCGAGGATTAAAATTTGAGCCTGACGCAGATATTGGGCAAAAGGGGACGTTTTGAAATTGGCTCACTATATTATACCAACGACCTTTTTGTTCTGTAAAGCCTATTCTCCCGTAAAAGCGGCCAGGGCATCACGCCATTTCCCCTGACATTTTAAAATTAATTCACACGCCTCCCTCACAGCCCCAAAACCTCCATTGCTTTTTGTAATAAAGTCAGCCGCTTCACGAACCTCCTTGACCGCATCTGCAACGGCGATACACAAGCCTGACTCCGTAAACATGGCAAGATCAGGGATATCATCTCCCAAAGAGCAAACCTGTTCTTTTTTAAGATCTTTAGCCTTCTTCAACTGCTGGCATACGGTATTCTTGTCTTTTACGCCCTGATAGACTTCTTCGATTCCCAGCTCCTTGGAGCGGTGTACCAGGACCTGTGATCTCCGGCCTGTCACAATCACCACCTCCAAACCGCTGGACATAAGCATTTTCAAACCCAGGCCATCCTTTACATTAAAGGCCTTGGTCTCTTCTCCCCGATCATTCATGATGATACGTCCGTCTGTCATAACTCCGTCTACATCGAGCAAAACCAATTTAATCTTGGAAGCCTTTTCGTTTAGCATTTATGTAACCATTCACGGGCTCAGAGCCCGCCCTGGTGCGACTCTTGGCATGACTTCAAACCTGTGCTTGAGTAGGCTTAGACTGTACTTTTCGCATGTACAGTCCCGATGATCGGTCTGGGCCAGGGGCTCCGGGTTCACCGAAACTCTGAACCTTTGAACGCCTACGCATTTATTTTAGTCCCACTACAGAACTTGGTAACCTGGAAAACATTTCGACCCAACACTGAGGGTCCGGAAATGGTCTGGTCCGGGAGAGTATATGAACATGGCTTATTGCTGAAAAAACCTGAGGTAGGCTATCTCAAAAGAACATTCCCGTTCAATATCTTACCAAATTATGGAGCTCCTTAAGCTTGATTAATAGCGGCCTTAGTTCGTTGAGGGGCAATGAATTAGGTCCATCGCAGAGTGCACACTCCGGATCAGGATGAACTTCCATAAACACGCCATCAGCGCCGGCCGCAACGGCAGCCCTGGACAGATGGCCTACAAATTCCCTCTGGCCTCCCGAGCACGTTCCCGCCCCTCCCGGAAGCTGCACACTATGGGTAGCGTCGAACACCACAGGAAACCCAAAACCCTTCATTATGGCGATGGATCTCATATCAACCACTAAATTGTTGTAGCCGAAAGAATTTCCCCGCTCTGTGACAAGTATATTATGGTTGCCAGTGGAAGTCACCTTTTCAATGGCCGGTCCCATTTCCCATGGCGAGAGAAACTGCCCCTTTTTTATATTAATGGGCAGGCCTGTCCGCGCTGCAGCCAAGATTAAATCGCTCTGACGGCACAAGAATGCAGGAATTTGAATTACATCAAGCACCTTTCTTGCATTTTCTATTTCTCCGATTTGATGCACATCAGACAGGACAGGCAACCCGGTGTCGTCTTTAACCTTCTGAATGATTTCAAGCCCTTTTTCAATGCCTGGCCCTCTAAAAGAATTCAAAGACGTACGGTTGGCCTTATCGTACGATGTTTTGAAAATAATCGGGATATCCAGCTCATCCCTAATTTGCCTCAAGAAGCGGGCAACTTCTAAAGTTGTGGCCTCATCTTCAATTACGCAAGGGCCTGAAATCAGAAAAAAAGGACCGTTTGAGCTGATGGTCA
This sequence comes from Desulfobacteraceae bacterium, assembly GCA_030589225.1. Taxonomy (GTDB): domain Bacteria; phylum Desulfobacterota; class DSM-4660; order Desulfatiglandales; family Desulfatiglandaceae; genus 4484-190-2. Next base: position 6,101 of record JAUUWD010000035.1, read on the forward strand.
AAGGTCCGATTTGGATATTATTTCCCATCTATCTTTATGAATTCACCATCCTAAATAGTTAAAGAAAAACCGTAACCGTTCTGTATGTAAAATACAGTATTCAGCACGTAGTTATTGTTACTCGAAGCCAGGTTAAAAGTCAAGAATGGTATTTGGTTGCAAAAGTTGTAAGCGTTCACAGGTTCAGGGGTTCAGGGGTTACTCTCGCTCCTGTGCTGTGCATGGGAACATAATTGGTCCATCACGTTCCGTGTCCTGGCTGCACCGGTTACCGATCATAACGTTCGATACCTTCTCAGGACGCAAAGCGGCCGCTAAAAGCGTTCTATGCATAAACATGGGAAACTGAGTAAACCTCTGAACCTTTGAACCCTGAACCCGTGAACGGTTACCAAAAGTTTTGCTTGTCAGGTCGGAGGATAGGCTTTATGATGGGGCCAAATGCATCTTTGGGGGACAACCAGAAATGGCGAAAAAAAAGACCACTAAAACAATTAAAGACATTAACCGTAAGATAAAAGAAGGAAAGGTTGTTGTGGTCACAGCCGATGAGATGACTGATCTCATTAAAAAGAGGGGGCCGAAAAAGGCATCTCAAGAGGTTGATGTGGTGACAACAGGGACATTCGCCCCCATGTGCTCATCCGGCGCTTTTATCAATTTTGGTCATGCCAAACCAGGCATCAAGACCTCGCGCGTATCGTTAAATGGTGTGCCAGGTTATGCAGGCCTGGCCGCTGTAGATGTTTATATTGGCGCTACTGCGCCTGCTGAGGATGACCCCTTAAACAGAGTCCACCCGGGGCAATTCAAGTACGGCGGAGGCCATGTCATCCATGATCTCGTGGCTGGTAAAAGGATAAATTTAAAGGTTACGGCCTATGGAACTGACTGCTACCCAAACCGTGATTTCAAGAAAAGGATAACCCTGGAAGACCTCCCTTATTCAACACTGCTAAATCCCAGAAATGCCTATCAGAATTACAACTGCGCGGTCAATTTATCCAAAAAGACCATCTACACTTACATGGGGGTCCTGAAACCGAATTCAGGCAATGCAAATTACTCCACCTCCGGCCAATTAAGCCCGCTCCTTAATGACCCCTATTACCTCACCATTGGGCTGGGTACGAGGATCTTTCTCGGCGGCGCCAGGGGGTATATAATCGGCCCGGGAACGCAGCATAACCCCCATGTGAAAAGGAATAAAAACGGAGTACCATTGTCTCCCGCGGGAACCCTTATGGTTATGGGCAATTTAAAAGAGATGGATCCCAGATGGGTGGCGGGAGTGAGCATGCTTGGTTACGGATGCTCCCTCGCAGTGGGAGTGGGAGTGCCCATACCCATTCTTAATGAAGACATGGCGCGTTTTACAGGTATTTCAGATGAAGATATATCCACCCGGATCATCGATTACGGGAACGATTATCCAAAGGGGGAGGCAACCAGCCTGGGGCAGGTGAGCTATGCAGAATTGAAGAGCGGTGCAATCCGTTTTAAAGGCCAGGACGTCCCCACCTCCCCCCTGTCTTCGTATACCAGGGCCCTTGAAATCGCTCACATTCTAAAAGGCTGGATAGAAAAAGGCGAGTTCTTGCTCACCGAACCTCAAGAAATGCTCCCCTCTGATCTTTAAGAAGGAACTCAGAGTATAAAATCTGTGATATACGGCTGAAAAGAAATAGTCGTTGAATGTTCGATCCTCCGAAGGCGGACAAGTGCTTGCTCGCCTCTGGCGAGTTTGACGTTCATCTTTCAAAACAACCCAGTATGGCATAAATGCAACCTGTGAATGTTTACAAAATAACTTAGCGCTTATGCCCTACAGCCCCCACAAACAGTGTGTCCCCAGTGAAGAGATTTCCATCTTCTTTTTCGGAAAAGAACTAATCATCTACCTCATGCATGCAAGTAGGCGCATTTAAAAGGACCTTTAGATAACACAGAAAGGCAACAAAGTAGATGCAGAATCGTGCTATCCGGATTAAAGGCGCCCGGCAAAATAATCTTAAAAACCTCAACCTTGAAATACCATTAGACCGGATCACGGTAGTCACCGGTGTTAGCGGATCAGGCAAGTCTTCCCTGGCATTTGACACACTCTATGCTGAAGGCCAGCGCCGGTATGTGGAGACTTTCTCTCCATACGCGCGCCAATTCATGGATCGTATGGACCGGCCTGTGGTTGACAGGATTGAAGGTATCCCGCCTGCCATTGCCATAGACCGCAAAGACCCGGTGCGCACCTCCCGCTCCACCGTCGGCACCATGACCGAGATCACGGACTATGTGAAGTTGCTTTTCGCCCGCCTGGGTCAACTCCACTGCATGAGGTGCGGTAAGCCTGTGGACCCTGAAACTCCGGAATATGTGTGGAAGCGCCTGCAGGATTTTCCGCCCGGATCTGAAGTCGTGATCACATTCCCTTTTTCCATTGAGGGGTTTTCTGCCGACCAGGGGATCAATTCACTGGTCCAGATGGGCTTTACCCGCTTCTTTGCCGGTAGCACGGTCAGCCCCCTTCAGGAATGGCACCAAGTAAACGACACCCGGAAAATCCATGTGGTGGCAGACCGGGTCTTGTTTCGGCCCAAAGATAGGACGCGAATTATAGATTCCTTAGAGCAGGCATTCCGCTTTGGAGGGGGCAGGTTGGATTTGTGGATAAGGCAAGACCGGCATGGAATCCGACACCTTGCATTCAGCAACTTACTTGAATGCGCTGACTGTAAAATCCAATACAGCAAACCAATCCCCAATCTTTTCTCCTTTAACAGCCCTATTGGTGCGTGCGAGACATGCCGGGGGTTTGGCCGGAACATTGACATTGACCTGGATCTCATCATCCCGGATCCCCGGCGCTCCCTGGCGGAGGGGGCTATCAAACCATGGGGGGATCCGGCGGATCACCGCATGGAATTTGAGGACATGATGGCCTTTTGCAGGCGCAGCAAAATCTCCACACATACCCCTTTTGAGCGTCTTACAAAAACCCGGAAAAAGAAGATTATTGATGGGACACCCGATTATTATGGAATCCGGGGGTTTTTCAGGTGGCTCGAAACCAAAACCTACAAAATGCATGTGCGGGTCTATCTATCCCGCTATCGGAGTTATACAGAGTGTCCGGATTGCCAAGGCACGCGGTTCAAAAAAGAGTCACTAATGTATAAGTTTGGCGCCCTCAACATCGGCCAGATGTATGCCCTGAATGTAGATGAGGTCAGTGAATTCTTTGAAAAGCTATACACACCTAAAAAGGATGACGCCGGCCAGCTTAAAATGAAGGAGGTGCGCAGCCGGCTTCGATACCTTCGGGACGTGGGATTAGGGGATCTCACACTGGCCAGGCAATCCCGCACCCTTTCAGGAGGTGAGGTTCAGCGGGTAGCCCTTGCCTCAGCCCTCGGGTCATCTCTGGT
>JAUUWD010000044.1 GCA_030589225.1 Desulfobacteraceae bacterium
CACGAAATACGAATTTCGAAACTCCCCGACGACGGGACAAGCGAAACAAATTCAAATGACCAAAATTCAAATGACCAAAACAGATAAATAGCCGTGATGATAACCCAATCTTGTTTTGAATTTTGAACATTAAGATTTTGATATTGTTTCGGATTTCGGATTTCGATATTCGGATTTTCCCAACGGTTGCGTGAACCTTCTTCACATCCCTATATTTTCCCAGATCATTGAATAGCCCTGCCCCCGGCCAACACACACCCAAATCTTGGGCTTGAAACGGAGCTTTTTGTCCAAAATATTACACCATAATACGCTACAACATACGTGGTCTTAAGTTAGTGCCTATGCCCATTAAAACGCACCTTCCGGCATTTCCACAATTTCACGTTCCTTCCGAAGGCAGGTGTCGAGACGAGCCATGGTCAAAGGTAGCGTGGCCCCAATGAAATAGGTTGCCTGCATCAGCTTGCCAACATAGAAGTCGTTTCCCCCGCCCTCGTCTATGGTACGCTGGGCGATCAAAGCCATATCCAGAAGTCGCCAGGCCAGTGTTACATCCCCGAAACATAAAAGGGCAGGATGCGTGTATGAGGCCCACTGAAGGGGATCGGATTTTGAAGTGTTTGACATCTCTATGGCAACTTCAGCTAATCTTTTCACCACTACTGACAGGGTTTGCACGTCTTTACCCAGAGCTGGGTGCTCTGTATTCTTTCTGCAAAAATCCTCAATCTCAGACATGAATGCCTTGAAAGGCGCGCCATTATTTGTCCTCATCTTACGCCCCAGGAGATCCATGGATTGAATCCCGTTGGTTCCCTCATACAAAGACATGATCTTCACATCTCTTAAATACTGTTCCAGAGGGTACTCCCTGGTATACCCATAGCCTCCAAAACATTGCAGTGCCGTCTCACAAACCCTGAACCCAATATCTGAACAGCAGGCTTTGATAATAGGCGTAATAAAGTCTACCAGGTTCTGATAATGCAGTTTTTCCTCACCATCTGGCAGCTCAAGGGCAAAGTCAGACCAATAGGCTCCCGTATAGATCATGGAGCGCATGCCCTCAACCACGGCCTTCATCCACAACAACATCCTTCGTACATCAGGATGATCAATGATGGGGACACTACCTTCTTTTCTGCCAGCAATGTCCCTTCCCTGCACGCGCATCCTCGCGTAGACAAGTGCGTTTTGATAAGCGGTGCTGGCAAGTGTCATTCCGCTCACCCCGGAATTTATCCTGGCTGCATTCATCATCTGAAACATATGGGCCAAACCTTTATTTGCTTCCCCGCAAAGGTATCCTATGCATCCGTCATGGGATCCAAAGTTTAGTTCGCAGGTAGGAGAGGCATGAAGGCCCAATTTCTCTTCTACCCTCTCACAGATGACATCATTTTGATCCCCTATAAGACCGTCTGGATTGACTCTGAACTTAGGTACGATGAAAAGAGAGATTCCTCTGGCCCCTTCAGGCGCACCATCAATTCGAGCAAGTAGTAGATGAATAATATTTTCGGTCAGGTCATGCTCTCCCCAGGAAATAAAACTTTTTGAACCCTTTATTTTGAAGTGGTCTCCCTCACGATAAGCAATTGTCTGGATACCTCCAAGATTGGATCCCGCGTCAGGTTCTGTCAAGCACATTGTACCGGACCATACGCCACCGAACATTTTTGGCACATAGCACCTTTTCAATCCCTCGCTTGCAAAACTTTCTATAAGATGAGCAGCCCCATGAGTGAGACTTGGGGCCATGTTGAATGCCTGACATGCTCCGTACATAAAATCGTTGATAATAATTCGCATCATGTGGGGGAAACCCTGGCCTCCATATTCAGTGTCCCTCGACGTAGCAATCCATCCATCACGACCAAAGTGCTTGAATGCAATTCTAAACTCGGGAGGACAGGTAACCTTTCCACCCTCAAATTTAACCCCCCATTTTTCACCGATTTCCTGTAGGGGGTCTACAAATCCCTGTGCCAGATTTAAGGCTTCATTCACCACCATGTCTAACATCTTTTCATTCAGATCTCTATACCGCTCAAGAGAACACAGAGATCCATAATTTAGCTGGCGTTTCAGGATAAAAAAAATATCGTTTTTGTTGACTTTGAAATGCCCCATAACTCTATTTCATCTCCTTCGCTCCCGCAGTTTTCTTTTCAAGACTTTACCAGTATGACTTTTGGGTAGATCATCCACTATGTGAACAATGCGCGGATACTTGTAAGGCACTACTCTTTCCTTTACAAACTGGCGGATTTCATCTTCGGTCAACTTTGCTCCGCTCTTCAGTAATACCCCAATTGAGCGTTTTCACTCAATTGGGGTATCAAATAAGTCTTTTTTCTGCGTTCGCCGTGTTTCTGCGTGAGATTATCGGTTGTAAACCCTAACGTTGCAGGCCTGCACCGAGGAAAACGCGCCAGAGTGCGTCCCGCCCTAGATAGGCGGGATCGTAGCATACTTAACAGTATGTGAAATCCTGGCCGATGCGAGCACAGGCGCAGATGGTGTGCTCTGGTGCGAACGTAGCGGTTTTTGCCGGTGTGGGTTTGTAACGTTAGGGTTAATCCTGTTATCCCGTCTGAAAAACCCATGTAGTTACAAAGTACGAAACACTGGATCATTACTATTTAGATACAAGAGGTTATCGGAACTGCCACTTTTTTCTGTCAAATTTTTCACTGCCATCCCCTTCTTGTTCATAGATGCCTTTTTCAGCTTCTCAAGGTTACCTTCAGGGACATCTCGAAATTCGAGAAGGCCTTTGGATCTGGCAATTTCTATTAGCTCCTGTCCGATTTGTGTCCTGACAATGACCTGATTCCAGGATCTGGCCACTTCCCAGCCCTCGGGCAGCCGGGCAGAACCTACAGAGATATCACTGAATTCTGCTGTCATGTCAAAGCAGTAAAGACATGCCTCTCTTATACAAGGAGTGACATCATCAAGGGAAATTTCGATGGTACCGTTTTTAGTATACACTTCTATGGCGTGATATTTACTCGGAGGAATATCCATACCAATAATGGTGTCAAGATCTGTTTTTTTTCGTAACAGGTCCACGAATTTACGCCACGAAAAGGCCCAGCCGCAAAACAAACCGATAACGAACTTCAGCTTATCAATGTTGTTCGCATCCGTGGCAATTGGTTTGAGGCGCATCTTTGCAAGAGCAAGGGCCTGGCATGGCGTTACTACTACACCAATTTTATTGTGCTCTCCTTTGGCTATCCTGTTAAACTCCGCTATCATTGGAGACATAACAAAATTACTCTTCCCCCGTTTCTTAATATCAGAAGGATCTTTCGCCATAACACCATGAGGCAAAAAATTCTCCTGGCCTACAGTAATGACAGCCGTGTCTATAATGCCTTCCTGGATGCCCAGGGCCGTGAGTGCTGTCACTGTTCCTCCATGCTGTGCATTTTTGCGCACCTGTTCATCAGTTGCTCTTGTAATATAAAACTCTTTAACCGCACCTATCTCTGGAGTTAAATCCCGTTCATCAAATAATGTCTTCCGTAACGCCTCGAGATCCGTTGGGGTCCTAGGGCAAAACGCATAGCATCTACCAGCCTCGAGATCACATGAATGGAGAAAGACTATATTGTCATTGTATGATGCCTGATAAGGACAAAGGCCCACACAAGCTCCACAACCAGTGCAAAGATCCGCATCCAGCACCCTCTCCTGAAGCTCTTTTTGCCCCAAGATTCGATTTTTGTCTGCCATACTTGAACCTCCTTGTCTTAACCCTCTACCTGCTAAATCAGGCATAACATTTAAATAAGGCCTGGCAGAGGAACTGCTCAAAACAGCGGCAGAGATTTCACAATACATGGGCCACTTGCCTGCGGCTTTGGAGACATAACGACCTGATAGCTTTCCGTTGATAAGCGTTAGGCGAATCACAAGCCTTTGGCGTGATTATTGTGTTGTCATGTAGGACTACAGAATTCCATCAAATGCCTGTCATGGGGCAGATAAACAAAACTTCAGCGCCAAAATAAGCGTCTGCTCAAGCGGTACAGCATCACCTGGTCCGGCAGGTATTCACAAGGCGCCCTATCCTCTCTACCTCCACCGTCACTTCATCTCCGTCCTTCATATATATGGAAGGATCGCGGAAGACGCCAACACCTGAGGGCGTGCCGGTCAAAATGACATCACCCGGGAGCAAAGTAAAATTATGTGACAGGAAACTTACTACCGACGGAATCCGGAATATCATCAAACTGGTGTGACTATCCTGCATAAGTCTGCCGTTCAGCCAACACCGGACTTTTAAAGAATGCGGGTCCGGCAACTCATCAGCAGTCACAATCCATGGTCCAAGGGGACAAAATGTATCAAGGGATTTTCCGCGAACCCACTGACCATCACCGAATTGAAGGTCCCTGGCACTCACATCATTGGCGCAAGTATAGCCGAATATAGCCTTCATTGCCTCGCTTTCAGGGCAATCGCGCACTTTTTCGCCAATGATCACAGCCAGTTCTACCTCAAAATCCACCTTTCTGGTCAAATTCACGTCCCAGGTAATTTGTTCGTTATGGGCATTTAAACTGTTGGGGAACTTTGCGAAATTCAAGGGGACTTCAGGGATTTTTCCTTTGCTCTCCTCAGCATGGTCTTTGTAGTTTAGACCAAGGCCAATGATCTTGGACGGTCGGGACACCGGTGCTGCCCATTTTATCTCTTCAAGAGAGATGATCTTGCTGCTAATCTCTGGTGGCTCCCCACGCTTAATGAAATCGACCATATCTCCATCAAAATCAATAACTGCAATGCCATTGGCCTCAATGACTCCCAGGCAAACACGATTTTTATAATAGAATTGCGCTATCTTCATATCTATCCATACCTTTCATTTGTTGTGAAATTAATTCGGCATGTTTACACGTATAAAACATTTGATCAAGCCAAATATACACATCCTAAGGGTAGACGCATATTATGATAAAAGAAGATAATGATGTCTTTTCTGAAGTGGTTGGCGGAAAGATTTGGGAAAGGTGAAAAAACAAATTTCGTGAGCAATCCAGTTAATTGGCTCTCATAGTTTGCGATATCCTGATGCCAGGGCAATTTCCTTCATCTTCGACAAGCCTGAAGCTTTCCAGGACTTTCCTAAAAGTTTTAATGTCCTTTTCAAAGTAATATCTATTCACGGCGGTGTAGCGAATATTGTAAAAACTCTCATCTGCCAAAAACCCATGATATATTGTTTTGAGCTTCAGACCATCTCTATTTTTGTATGTAAACACCACTCTGAACCCATCATGCCCATTTATTCGGGTAGGTGCATTTTCAATTATCTCAAAATTCAAGACTGACTGATCGGATGTGATTTCATCGATAATGACATCTGCTGCCTCCTGGGGAAGCATAAGCCTGTTAAATTTCTTTTTTGTGTTTCGAAATGGCCTGTCTATGGGGCGATCCTGAATAAGGACGTACTGCAGGAAAGGCCCGTCCCCACTTATCAAAAGATACCGATCAGTATCCAACATCATCCATCCCTGAGGGATATTTACATAGAAATTGTGAGGCAATGATTCATATGAACCCCCGGTTTCAATCCAGGGTGCACAGGCCGGTATGAAGAGTAAGAATATCAAAAAGAATTTTTTCATTCTACTTCCCACTTTACTGATTACATTTTTTTAAATATCCTACGATATAGGCTTTGTCCGCTCTATGGGGTGAAAGGGACAAACATTGTCCAAAAGATTTCTTTGCGAGTGTTTTCTCTCCATCCTTGTAATAAATCAACCCGATTGCTTTGTGGGGATCCGGATAAAAAGGGTCTAAGGAAATGGCCTTTTCGTAATAGGCCTTTGCTTTGTGCATATCGTCCGCTTTTGCTCTCTGCCTGAAAACCTCACCCAGCAAGTAATACACTCCTGCATCATTTGGTTCAATTTTCAAATACTTTTCAGCCCCCCTCTGTGCGCTATGGAAGCGTCCGGCCTTTAAATCCAGCCAGGCATTGTCCAGTATAACCTTATGCATTTTTGTCAAAAAAACCCCTGTATTCTTTATTCCTGTCTCTTCTTTCTGGTAACGGGTTTTAAGAAAATTTTTGCAGTTCTCCACCCGTTCCTGAAGCCTGGGATGACAACCAAAAAAGAAAGGTTCTTGTATGTTTTCTTCCTCAAGCTCCCTTTTCAGATGTTCGAAAAGCCTGAGTGCTTCATTGGGGTCATACCCTGCCTTTGCCATTAACTGAAGACCGACCAAATCAGCCTCGGTTTCAAGATCCCGGCGATACCCGCTGACTGCAGCTTTAGAACCTAAGGCCCCCAATTGATTCACCAGGTTTCCAATCCCGCTAAATTGAATCAAGGATCCCTGGACACCGACGAGAAAGTCAGATTTGCTTTTGAAATGCCTGAGAGTTTTCAGCGCGTGCCTGTGTGTGCAGTGTGTCATCTCATGACCAAGTAGAGCTGCAAGTTGAGCCTCATTATCCATACGCGCAAGAATTCCAGTATGAATGTATATGACCCCATTTGGAAAAGCAAAAGCGTTCAAATAAGGGCTCTTGATGACCATTATCTTAAAGGGAATATGCTCCAGAATTTCAGGTGGCTGAAGCTTCCTGGCAACCTGGTTCAAATAGTCATCAAGTTGGTCATCTCTATATATCAGTCCGCTCTGGGTGAGCACTTTTTGCTCGTCTTCTGAGCGTTGCCAGAGTCTCTTTTCATCATCAACACCGGCATTATCTGTTGCCAAAGGAAGTTTCGCGGGAGTAGAGCAGGCAGCTGCAAAACACAGCATCAGTATCAAGAGGATATATCTCATCCGCCCACCTCTGGAAATGAAGCGAGTACATTTTCCACAAGCTTTGATGCACTTTCAGGATCTCTAAGGCCACCCTCACCCCGGATACCTTTCTCACAATACCATAATATAGTCCCGGATGAATCTACGAAAGCCACACTTATAAATGCCTCTTCCTTCCCTTTTAAAACATGATCAAGCCCGCGGACAAACACAAGCGAATCGCTGCCATATTTCTGCAAAATTCTCTCAACAGAACCTAATGAATACTCAAAATTCTTCTTCTTTTCAGGAAATAATTGCGGACCATAAGTATGCAACTGGATAGATTTGCTCACAGCCCCGTAAACTGCTTCGATTTCTGCTATTTCTTCCTCTATTTCCTTATCTTTGGCGAGAGGCTTTATTTTGTAGTTTTTCTTTCTAAGGCCTTCCACGAGGGCACTAACTAAATTCTCCTTGCCTGTCGTACACCAGCCTTTTCTTAATTCGACTACCCCAAGTCCTGTGATTTCATAGGCTTTTACATCACAAAGCAAAAGCCCCAGTGTATTGAAATTCCGGGTTCTTTTCTCAAATTCAGGATGTATTCTGTATGCTTGTGGAGCGCAGCCAAAAACCACTAAAAATATGGAAAGACAGGACAGGAAAAGCAGAATTCTTTTCTTCTTAGCACTCATTTTTTCTCTTTCCTCATTCCCTAGGAGGCTGTCTGAGAATGAGATATGTTTTCCAAGATCAAGTCGAAGATCCCGCTATTCGGGGGAGGGCTTGAATTCCTATTTCGAATTTAGATCCATGCAAGAAACATGCAATTTTTTTGCCTAAAAATATCTTATTAATTTCAGCTAGTTAGAATAAATAATGGCAAAACCTGGCTCGAAGACGGCAAAAATTGTCAAATACTGCCGAGAATCGTCAAAGAAAAAATGAGGCAAATAATACTTTTTTAGTTTGAATTTATGAAAAACACTGGAATGAATTCACAGATTACATGATTAACTCTATTGACATTTGTGATTAGGTTTATTAGATTAAATAAAATTAGCTTTACTCATCCTTTCACGGGGGAGAAGTATGCCGGCAGGGTTATGGGGTTTAAGGAGAAAATAAAGCCCCTGGAAAATCAGGAAAGGTGAAATAAGGGAAAGAAGGAGCGGGGGAAAAGATATTCTAAGCAATCATTTCATTTAAATTCGAACACACAATAAAGGGAGGTAAAAAAGATGAAAAAATTGGGATTATTATTATTGCTTGGTTTGTTTCTTGCGGGTTGCGGTGGAGCGGCCAGCAAATCTGAGTTCTGGCAGCACAGCACTATGTACAAGAATTGGGATCATATGAACTTCAGTATGACTGGTTACAAAAATCCCACAGCAGACACAGGAAATGCATCCCAGAGTCAAGAGTGGTGGGGTGAAGAGATACCTTATATCCCTGCGCAGTGATATTTTTTTCCTAACAATTTAGCCAGCAACCACCTTTTAAAAGAAGTGGTTGTTGGCTGTTTTTTTACCGCCGTCGCCATCCCTTAAGCCCCCAGACCAGCGAAACCAGGGCCAGACCACTGATTGTGCCCGAAACAAGTCCGGTCGCAAGTATTCCGCCTGCCAGCCAAACCGGTCCCCCTATCAGGGCGCCAACGATCCTGCCGAAACCTGCAGCCGCTAAAAAACCTGACATCATTGTTGCACGCGAGCCAGGCAATAACTCTGTACAGAGCGACAAGAAGCTGACAATAGCGAATTCGAAGGTCAAAAAAATCAGAAAAAGGCTGCCAAAGGCCGGGGCCAGGCCTTGCCCAAGTACAGGTAACAGCAAATAGCTCATTGAGCACAGTGACAAGCCAAGGATTACAGACCGCTTTAGTCCAAATCGATCCGCCAGGACAGCAGTTAAGGACTCCCCTGATAATTCGGCCATGCCAATAGCACTCGTCCACAGACCCAGGGCAACAATACTAAGGCCGAACGCTTCTTCCAGCCAGGCTCCATACACAACAAAAAGATTATCGTTTGCAACGCTGACAAAAAAAGAAAAGCCAATGGCCCCTAAGGCAGTCCGCTCTTTCCCCAACCGTTGCCAGGTCCTCCAAAAACCCATTGAAACATTACGTGTACCAGTCTCTTTTCCATCATCGGGGACCAAAATTCTCAAAGCTACAATACCCAATAGGCCCAATCCTCCCAGGGTAAAAAAGGGGGATCGCCAGCCCAATCGGTCAATGAGAAGGCCAAGCAGGGGGATTCCCACAAGTGTACTGCCTGCCCAGCTGAACTCAAGAAATCCAATGGCCCGCCCCCGCCTGCTGTAAGGTACCCGTTGACTTACATACGCTTGAATAGCCGGAGCAAAAACACTTTTCCCCCGCCCTGCCAAAAATAATGATACCAGGATACCGCCG
>JAUUWD010000061.1 GCA_030589225.1 Desulfobacteraceae bacterium
GGCAAACCGGTTGTCGGAAATTCAAGGTTTACACAAGAGATGTGATATGAATCGGCAATCTCTGCCATTCTTGCAGAATAGGCCCCATTGTTTACAATGCATATCTTTTTGTTTTTGGGCACGAGTGAGTTGATACAGACATCCTGAATAATAGTTCCCGATCCGGTAAAGATAACGGCTGTATATTTAGTTGGATCGCCGTGAACAACTTCGACCAGCTCCTTCCTGATTTTATCCATTATGTCCACAAACTCTTGTTCTCTGGGGCAAATATCCGGAACCACCTGGGCGTACTTCACGGCATCGGAGGTAGTAGCCGGGCCAGGATTCAACAAAACATTTCTTTTTACAGTTTTTACAACCTCCATTTTATCTCCTCCCTAAGTTCAGTATTCAGATCTTGTTAAGTGGGTATTATTACTTGAATTCATACTGTGTGCTAATAAATTGGACACTTGATATGCTTGAATCTCTAATCCCGCCAGAGACTATTTTCCGACTCAACGACTCAACCAATCAACTATTTGACGATCTCCAGCATTACAGTTTCCCAACTTTCTTGATGCCTGATTTTTTGCTGGGATCCTCAATTTCTTCTACAATACTATAACCACTGCCAAGAATTTCCTTTCTCTCATCAAAGGCCTTTTTCCATTCTTCAGGCGTTCGGGTTAGCGCGGGTTTAGCATATTTTTCCCGGTCCTCAAGTGGAGGTACTGGTCTGTCGGCAGGACCGTCGTAATCTTCCTTTGGCGTCAAGGTCTGCCCTATTTTCATATATTCCCCTCTCTCAACTTCTTCAATATAATGTGCTCCAGCCGCAAAGGAGCGGGTAACCGCCAGGATGGTCCATGTGGCCTCAGGGGAAAAGCCAAGATCCATCATGGTGGCACCGATTGCACCAAGCATATCCAGATCCACGGGTTCAGCACTTGCTTTTTGAGCTGCTTTGACAATTTCTTTGGTAAAGGCAATATATTTTCCTGCCACGCCGAGCTTTTCCGCCTGTGCAAACATGCGTTTGGCTGCCGGATCTTTGAGCATTAAAGAGGAAGCCCCAAGTGCTTCATCATATAAATTCTCCTTTACCAGGAGTTCGGCTACTTCTTCTAAGGATTTTCCCTCGTCATCTACCTTTTTCAGATATTCTTCAAGCCTGTTCCCAAAGGCTGAATAGGCGCCGTATGCATGCCCGAAAGCCAAAATGGATGCACCACAGGCCTGGGTCAAGAAGGTCTTTGACTTGGCAACAAGTCTGGATATGGCTGCCGGCATGGACAAACCGTCTTCCAAAGCCAGGATCATGACGTAGTTCAACATCTTTTCTTCTTCGATCAAGGGGATTCTGGCCTGATAGTCCACGAACAGCATGTCTACCACGCCATATCCCTGCTCCATTAGCTCTGTTGTATCATATCCACGGGAAACAATACGGTGAACGTTTTTGTAAGCGATTTCTGAAACCCATTGAAACGGCGCCCTTTTAGTATCAAGCGGTACTGTGCCATACTCCCGCTTGCTATAGTCAAAGGGCATTTTAGGACTGTCTAAGTTCCCTATTCCTTTTTTATCGCCTAAATTACCCATTTCTTATATTCTCCTTCCTCTTTTTGTTTCCTTGCATATTCCTGTCTTTCATCCTGGGTCGGCACTTCCCGGTCTTCAGGACCGATATATTTGATCATGGAAAGATCAATCATTTGCACCATGGGCTCATTCCTGGAAGCCCCCCATGCGCGTCCTTTTTTCATATTAAACAGGGCATGTGCCGCACAACTGAATCCGCGACACACACTACCGAGACACCATGCCGCATTCGGAGCAAACCCGATTTCCGTTAACGCCGCATTGCCGGCCCCCACAACATTTACGCCGACATACGATCTTCCCTCTTTTTTACGCCTGGCATGAAAATGCTTTTCAACTGCTCTTTGAAACTCAAGATAAACACCTGTCAGTTCTAATTCTTCGTGCTTGACGTGAATCGGCTCTGCCCTGGGGTCACTATCTATGTGCTGGGGTTGCCCCATACCCATAACCGGCTTTTTTGCATCCATATATTCATCGACTAATGTCTTGGCCATCTCGTCAATGGTTTTCCCCTCCTTTTGAGCGCGTTCAAGGTACTTGTTCATCATGTAACCATGGTCCGCACCCGGGCCATGAACACCACCAAATGTAGTAATCGCAGCGGCGACCGCGCAGGGAAGATTCGGTCTGCCCGCGCTGACGCCGATTGCGGCGACAGCCGAGGGCGACATGGAATGTTCCATAAACACTCCCATCTCGTATTTGAGCATCTTTTCCTCGTTCTCTGTGGGTATTCTGTTCTGGTATAGAACAAACAGCGCATCACAAAAAGAATAGCCCTCCTCTGCCAGTTCGCTCAGGTCATACCCTCGCATAACGGTTTTTTCTTCGGTCTTGTAAGAAATTGATGTCTTTCTTCGGAACAAAGGCCCTCTGTCCATTCCTTTTTCCCTCCAGTTTTAAATGGTTATTTGTTTTGGTGTAAAGTGGGGCAGGTCATGGGCCTGCCCCTACATTTTGAAAACCAACTTTCTATTGCTGCTAAACAATGTTCGGGACACCTCTTGCCGTCAATTGTAGGGTGGGTTAAGCAGCAATTTTCTTAATGATAGATAAAATGTTAAATATAAGTCAAACTAATAATAATCATATTATTGATAACGGCAGGTTATAAATCCGTTGTGCGATTTTATACAACGTCCCACTATGAACAATCATTTCACCTTTTACCGGCTGAGGCCGATGGAAACTACGCCCAGAGTAATAAAGCACGCTCCGGCCAGTTTCTGGCTCCCGTGCTTCTCTTTAAGACAGATGGTCCCATAAAGGGTGGAAAAGACTATACTCACCTCCCTTACAGCAACTACATAACTGACCTTGGTCATCTGCATAGCAAAAAGCACTATCAGATACGTACCGAGGACCAGGACACCAACAACAAGAATGGTATATCTGTTGATAATCCATTCTTTCTTCAGCCACATTCTTTTTTTTGCCAACACATATGGAGAGAGCAAAAGCCATGTGATAGCAAGCATCAGGTATATGTATACCGGTGGATGCACAAAGCCAACACCCACCTTATCCACTAATGAATAGGCTGCAATAGTCCCGCCAGTACAAAGTGCCCAGAGAGAACCGCCGCCCCGCAGTGCCAGGAAGGGCTCAAAAAAGGATTGTCCGGAAAAGGATGGCAGGTGAATTAGGTAGATGCCGAAAACAACCAGGGCAATGCCAAGCACTCCAAGGAGGCAAAGTTGTTCATGGATCAAAACCACGGCGAGAACAGGCACAAACAGGGGTCCTGATCCCCGGGAAAGTGGGTAGACAAGTGAGAGATCCCCCCGCTCGTATGCGCCTCCCATGAACCAGAAATAGAGAAAGTGCAGGAGTCCGGTAGCAGCTACGCATGTCCAGCCCTGTGCTGAGATGATAGTCTTGGGCCAGAAATAGAGAAACATAGGAAAATAAATGACCAGCGCAATTAGCAGGAACCACCAGATGAACACTATCTTTTTTTGGCTTTTTTTAAGCAGATAGTTCCAGCCAGCGTGCAAAAAAGCGGCTGTGAGCACAATTCCCAGGGCTAGCCCGCTCATATGAAGGTTTCCTGCTGGAGTAATGGAGTGCTGGGGTACCGGAGAAATGGGATTGATATGTGATTAGTGTTTAGCATTTCATATGTAGTATGTCGCGCGTTGCGTGTTGGAAGTCGTTAGAATGTATTATAGGTTTTAGTCTCATTATCAGAATTTGATGGGTTGGGAAACTTTTGCAAATTTAATATCATTATATATTCTTACTGACAAATATCCTACAAAACTTGTCAGCAAAGCTATACCCAAATGCCCGGAAATCAATTTGTGACTTATTTTCATTTTTTCGAAATCCTCATTTATTGATTAACGTTGTGGGTAGTTCTCAGAATTGGAAAATGTTGTTGCACTGGAGTTCCCAGTATTGAATCGCAGGAGGAGGCAATCGCTACGAAAGCATCCGGAATAATGAGTGTTTGTGCACCTTTGCCAACCGGATTCTTGGTTAAATAGAAAGGTCACTTACGGCACAGGTATTAAGAACAATTTAACGTCTTGGAAATGTAAGTACTCAAGAAGTTCGGGAAGATATTGGAGCCATGTGGGCCTCATTTTTAAAGACCAGAGCTTTTGCCTCGTGCATGGAATGGAAATGCCCTATGCCGTAATTCCCATTATTCCAGTATTCCAATACCGCTTTGGCGAATGAGCGAAGCGAACTAACTTGTACTTGAGATACTCAAGATCAAATGAGACAATCTTCATACCCGACCAACGCGGGAAAATACTTAGTGTATATACCTCTGTCTCTGGTAAGAATGACATTGCACTTTGCCGAAGCGAACCCACCAATATAGAAATCCGACAAGAAGTGCTCTTTGAGATTCAGCTTCCGGCCACACTGAGGACATTTTACTTTTGTTTTTCGTTTTAAATATTTCATCCATGCTCGTGCTGCGACAATGACAGAATCGACGCCAAGCGGTTCTATCGCAATTTTGTGTTCCTCTAAAAACTCGCCTAACAGCTTGGAATTTCCCTTAAATTGGGGCATAAGTTCCGCGAACACCACCGAAGGTGCAACCAGATTCTCTCTTCTTGCGAGAGCAGTGTACAACTTGTCATGAAAGCTTCTAAATTCATCTTTCAAAATATCAAGCAGGATAGTCGTATCTACACAGACTCTCAATTTACTTTGCCCCTGACCTCATCCATATATTCCATTGTTGTCGGTCCACCCTTAAACCTTCCACGCCACTTTCTCCTAACCGCTTCTATTGGGTCAACAACGAGGACATATTTTTGTCCCTCTCTTGTAATATCGACTTCAGTTCCAGGAACGATACCCAGTTCCTTTCTAATCTTTATAGGTATGGTGACTTGATATTTGGCAGTTACTTTAGACAAGCCCTTCACCTCCAAAGGTATACCCTTTAATGCTTTAATGTATACCTTATGGTTGGACGGCTGTCAATTCCTTTTTATTGTTTAATTCTTATGTCGGAATTCCGTGATGGACAATCTCTCACATTGACAAACAGATTAGTCAGTGTTAAATGGAATGACCTTTATCGAGATAGTATTGAATTATCTTCAGATAACAAGGGGAGCAGATTCGATTTTGCAATAATTCACTCATGCCTGTGATAAATAGCGCCGGGGTAGTATGTTTCCATTCGTTTGACATGACGATCACAACATGTAAATCAAATCTGGCATTTTTTGCGCAAGATCACAGAATTATTTTATTTATAAGGAGACGTCTATGAAAAGTAAAACCTCAAATTTTTTATTTACCTCTGAGTCGGTCACAGAGGGGCACCCTTACAAGGTGGCGGACCAGATATCAGACCATATCCTGGATAAAATGCTGGAGCAGGATCCAAAATCCCGCGTAGCCTGCGAGACCATGGTAACCACCGGTATGGCCATAATTGCAGGCGAAATTACAACCGAGGCTTACGTGGATATGCCTGAGGTCGTACGACAGACCATTAAAGACATTGGTTATAGCAACTCCTCCATGGGTTTCGACTGGGAAACTTGTGCCGTAATTTCTACAATTGATAAACAATCCCCGGATATCGCCGCAGGTGTTAACGAGGGAGACGGGCTTTTCAAGGAACAGGGTGCAGGAGATCAGGGACTTATGTTCGGCTATGCGTGTAAAGACACACAACCCCTGATGCCAATGCCCATCTACCTGGCTCATCGGCTAACCGCAAGGCTGGCACATGTGCGTAAATCAGGAAAGCTACCCTGGCTCAGACCTGACGGTAAATCGCAGGTAACTGTGGAATATGAAAATTGGAAGCCGCTTAGAGTTCACACTGTGGTTATTGCGGCCCAGCATGCTCCGGATGTGGATTACGATACTCTTCGGGAAGCAATTGTAGAGGAAGTAATCAGGGATATAATCCCCGAAGAAATGCTGGACAAAGACACCCAGTATTTTATTAATACTACAGGCCGGTTTGTTGTAGGTGGCCCTTTGGGCGACTGCGGCCTTACGGGACGAAAAATCATTATGGACACCTACGGGGGATTCGGCTACCACGGAGGCGGTGCCTTTTCAGGGAAGGACCCTTCCAAAGTGGATAGAAGCGCCTCATACATGTGCCGCTATATTGCAAAAAATATCGTGGCAGCAGGACTTGCCACAAAGTGTGAAATCCAGGTTGCATACACTATTGGACGGGCTGAGCCGGTTTCTGTGTTAGTGGGCGCTTACAGTACGGGAGTTGTTTCCAGCCAGGAATTAACCGAAATCGTCAAAAAGAAATTTGATCTTCGTCCGGCCGCGATTATTGAAAGACTTGATCTGCTCAGGCCCATATTTAGAAAAACCTGTAATTATGGGCACTTTGGCCGGGAACAGCCGGAATTTACCTGGGAAAAGACAGACATGGTGGAGGATCTCAAAAGGGCGGTGAAGTAAGACATTAAAATACAGTGACTAAAGTGAGCTAAAGTGCCTGAAGTGAACTGAAGTTGATGATTTTACTATTAAGAATGGGAAGCGCAAAACTTACAACTAACAATTAACGGAACGAGGTTAATTAAAAAATGAATTATGATATCAAGGACATAAATCTGGCGGGGAAGGGCCGTTTGAGAATAGAGTGGGCAGAAATGAGCATGCCCGTACTGGCAAAGATCAGAGAACGGTTTTCAAATGAAAAACCATTAAAAGGCCTCAGGGTAGCGGCCTGTCTGCATATCACCACCGAGACAGCGAGCCTGCTCAAGACCCTGAAGGCGGGCGGTGCAGATGTGGTCGGGTGTGCATCCAACCCTCTTTCCACCCAGGACGACGCGGCTGCCTCCCTGGTGGCCGATGATGAGATCCCTGTTTTTGCTATCAAGGGTGAAGATCACGCTACCTATTACAGTCATATTCTTTCGGCCTTAAAACACAGGCCTCATTTGACAATGGATGATGGTGCTGACCTGGTCAGTTCTATTCATTTTATGGCCTTAGAAAAATGGGATGAACTCGAGGCGTCTGTCAGTGATTGGGGAAAGGGCCTGTCTGAAGCGGAGAGGCGTGAATTTCTCTCAGGGGTTCTGGGCGGCACAGAAGAAACGACTACCGGGGTCATTCGACTCAGGAGCATGGAGAAAGACGGGGTTTTACAGTTCCCCATCATTTCTGTAAACGACGCCAATACCAAACATCTTTTTGATAATCGTTATGGGACAGGCCAAAGTACGGTAGATGGTATTATCAGGGCCACTAACCGGCTGCTGGCAGGCAGCACGTTCGTAGTCAGCGGCTATGGCTGGTGTGGAAGGGGCGTTGCCATGCGGGCCAAGGGACATGGCGCACATATGATCGTGTGCGAAGTGGATCCGCTCAGGGCCCTCGAAGCCGTTATGGATGGGTATCAAGTAATGCCGATCGCCAAGGCCGCTCCGTTGGGGGACTTTTTCTGTACCCTGACGGGGGATATGAATGTCATTCGGGCCGAACACTTTGCAAACATGAAGGATGGCGCGATTGTGGCGAACTCCGGTCACTTTGATGTGGAGCTGGATCTGCCAGGTCTTGCCGAAGCCGCAGTCGAGCGGAGACCAATAAGGGAATTTGTGGAGGAATTTACCCTCAAAAATGGGCGAAGGGTCTATGTCCTGGGGGAAGGCAGGCTTATCAATCTGGCCGCAGCCGAAGGGCATCCCTCCAGTGTCATGGACATGAGTTTTGCCAACCAGGCCCTGTCGGCAGAATATATGGTAAACGAACATGCAAAGATGGTAAAAAAGGTCTATCCTGTCCCACGGGACATCGATGAAGAGATCGCCCGGCTGAAACTTGCCTCCATGGGC
>JAUUWD010000195.1 GCA_030589225.1 Desulfobacteraceae bacterium
GGGGACATTGAGGCCTATGGAACCCATCATCTGGTAATACTCGCTTCCGCCGAGCTCATTTTTGGTCTCCCCCAGGACATAAACAAGGTCACCCGGAAATTTGGCATCCATGGTGACACACCTGGCAATATCTTCGATTACGCTGCATATGGTGAACATTAAGGTGGGAAGTCCCGACACCTTGTGTCTTTCACCGAATGGTCCTTTAAGGTTCCCGTCAATATACATGCTGTCCTTTCCGGATAGCAGTGGTATTCCATAGGCGAGGCAGTAGTCCCTCAACGCCCAATTGGCTCTGACAAGCTGGGCAGCTTTGTATTTGCCATCTGGATTTTCTGTAGGGTGATACTCGATAGTGGGCCAGCAGAAGTTATCCAACCCACCGAGATGCCCTGGGTCTCCTCCAACGGCAAATATTTTTCGAACGGCCTCGTCAATTGCAGCGGCTGTCATATGGTAGGTATCGATTTCAGAAAAGAAAGGGTTGAGCGCCTGGGAAACGGCGATTCCCCTGTTGGAATCGAGTATAGGCCTTACGACTACAGAATCACTGGGCACGTCCCGTCTTTTACCAGTCAGGGGTTTTATCACGCTGCCACCTTGCACTTCATGATCGTATTGCCTTGCGATCCAGTTACGGGCGCACACATTTGGGCGAGAGAGAATTGCTTTAAGGAGAGCACTGTGGTCTTCGGGCTCACTCAAGACAGGCTCTGTTAAGCCCCTCATCCTGGGAGGGACCCACTCTGCATCAAACTCCCACTGGGGAAAATCGGATTCTAAAAGGTTCATCTTGATATAGGCACATGTTTTCCCTTTGTAATCCAATTGAAGGTAACCGGAATCGTTGTACTCTCCTATGACAGTACTTTCTACCGCGTGTCTGGCTGAGAGCTCCATGAAACGATCTACATTCTGTGGCTTAACCGCAATGGTCATTCTTTCCTGAGATTCGGAAACCCAGATTTCCCATTGGTCTAAACCAGAATATTTCAGGGGTACCTTGTCCAGATCCACTCGACAGCCGTTGCTGAATAAGGCAGATTCGCCAATGGAGGAGGATAATCCCCCACCCCCATTGTCCGTGATGAAGGATATGAGCTCTTCATCCCTTACTTCAAGCAGGAAGTCGTGCATCTTTTTCTGGGTGTATGGGTCCCCGATCTGCACGTGACCCGCCGGTGTGTGCTCGCTATAGGTCTCGGACGCAGCAGTCACCCCATGGATCCCGTCTTTGCCAACTCTACCTCCCGACATTATGATGAGATCTCCAGGGCTGGTTGTTTTCTTGTGAGACGACTCATGACCGATTTGGGCTGGCATGATACCCATGGCCGTTACAAAGACGAGGCATTTGCCGATATAGTTCTTGTCAAAAAGGAGCAATCCGAAAGGGGTAGGAATTCCGCTTTTATTCCCACCATCTTTTACTCCTTCAATGATTCCATCAAGTAAGCGGCGAGGGTGAAGGTGGGTCAACAGTTCTCCGTCGTAATCCCGGTGACCAACACAGTAGCCATACATTCCAAGTATGAGTTTTGAACCTTTTCCAGTGCCCATGGGATCCCGGTAAATGCCTACGATCCCGGTAATTGAACCTCCGTAAGCTTCCATGTTGGACGGGCTGTTGTGTGTTTCACCGGTAATCACATAATAGTAATGCTCGTCAAAACGTCCCACTCCGGCATTGTCCCATAAAACCGATATAACCCAATCTTTTTCTCCCTTGATCTCCAGGGTGGGGGCTTCAATACAGGATTTAAACAGATTGTCGACAGTTTCCCGGTTTCCCGTGGCCAGGTCATGGTATCTGAAAAGACCCCTAAAGGTGTTGTGGTTACAGTGGTCGCTGCGAGCCTGAGAAATATATTCCAACTCCACGTCTGTGGGCGGATCCAGGCCGACTTTTTTCCTATCTTTAAGGACATCATCTCTCAAAAAGTACTGTCTTATAACAGGGATGTCCCTGTCCTGGAGCGCAAGATTACGTTCAAGGGAGATTTTTCTTAATTCTTCGTCAGTTTTGATGGAAATAGTGCTTAGCTCAGGTTCATGATCAATAATGACTCTTGGCACCAAAAATCCGATTCCTTCGTCAGCGCGCCAGTCCGCCTTTGAATATATTTTCCGTTGCTGAATTATGTCATTGGCCAGCAAATCGCTGGCAATTCTTTGAACCTGCGGTTTGGTTAGATTCCCTCTGATTTCATAAAGCTTTGAGCAATACACGGCCTCATCTGGTCTGAACTTGAATCCTGTAAGGTCTTCAACAGCTTCAGCCGCTGTGCTCCCAGCCGTATCCCTGACACCCGGGCGGAATCCTATCCATATGAGCCATTCAAAGTCAGTGGCTATGGGAGAATAAGAAGATTCTTCTGTAACCGGATTGGTGAATATTTCTGTTCGGATTTGCTCTAATTGAGCCTGCTCCAGGTCTGCGTCGATGGTCAACACCCGGATTACCCGAATGTCCTCGACTTCAAACCCAAAATACTCGCTTGATTTTCGCCGGATACCGGCACCTTCAGCATCCAGCAATTCCTTCTTCAATCTGATTTCCAGCCTCGAAACCATTTGTTATTGCCTGCCTTTTGTGAGAAAATAGATCATGTACCAAAATTTGAGTTACTATTGAGCCAGCAAAGCATCAATTTCCCAGGATTATGACCTGGCATCATTTTTGCTTTTTTTTAAGCGGCGAAGTCCCGCCTGGGGCGGGATATAGAATCGCGAAGCGATTATATAAGGTTAATTGAATCGAATGCGTGAGTCAATATAATATGGCAGGAATATGGGGCTTGAAATCCCAAATCTCAATGAATATATTAAAACATATCAATGGAACGTCAACAGTCGCAAGGGGTTGAATAATATGGTAGAGCAAAAAAAACATTTGGATAAGAACGCTGGAAGAGACAGAATCCCGAATCAGCAGGAGCTCGAGAAGGAGTTAAGTGATTATCTTTCCAGGAAATATGGTAATCGGGTGAAAATTATCTCCCCTCTCGTTTTTCCGAGAGGAGACCAGGCATCGACCGATGATACTCGCACGGGACCTGATGCAGAAGGGGTCCTGTCTTTTGATATGTTGCCCGAGGAATTGGAAGCCTATCTGGATGGGTTTATTGTCAGGCAGGATCAGGCCAAGGCTGTTTTGGCTACCAAGATTTGCACCCATTTTAACAGGATCAAACATACAAAAAAATCTGCCAGGAAGAAGACCACCGGGGTCGGTATGATCAAAAACAATGTACTCATGGTCGGTCCAACCGGGGTGGGCAAAACCTATATTATTAAACTTATCGCACAGAAGCTGGGGGTTCCCTTTGTGAAGGGGGATGCCACAAAATTCAGTGAAACCGGCTATGTAGGCGGAGATGTGGAAGATCTGGTCCGTGAGCTCGTCCATGATGCCAATGATGACATCAAGCTTGCTGAGAATGGGATCATATATATTGATGAAATCGACAAGATCTCTTCATCTCAGAATTTGATTGGCCACGATGTTTCCCGGACTGGTGTGCAGAGGGCGCTTTTAAAGCCTATGGAAGAAACTGAAGTGGATTTGAAGGTACCCCATGATCCTATATCCCAGATACAGGCCATTGAGCAATACAGAAGGACCGGGAAAAAAGAAAAAAGAGTAGTCAACACGAAAAACATCCTGTTTATCATGAGTGGGGCCTTTGGTGAGCTGGCACAGATTATCAGAAAGAGGCTTCAAAGTCAGGGGATCGGTTTCGAGGCAGATGTCAGATCCACGGAGGTCCCCTGGGAGATTCTCAAGGAAGTTACCGCCAAGGACCTAATAGATTTTGGATTTGAGTCAGAATTTGTGGGGCGACTCCCTGTGGTTGTGGTATTTGACGAGCTTAGCAAGGAAGATTTATTAAAAATACTCAAAAACCCCAATAACCCTATCATTATCAGTAAACGACTGGATTTCATGGCCTACGGGATTGATATTAAGTTCGAAGATGAAGCCTTGATGAAGATCGCGGAGATGGCGGCTGCAGAAAAGACCGGGGCTCGGGGACTCGTGAGCGCCATTGAAAAGGCCCTGATCTCCTTTGAAAAGACACTGCCCCGTTCAGGGCTCAAGAGGTTTTTGGTAACTCTGGATGTGGTCGAGCATCCAGAGGCTCAACTTGAGATGTTGTTAAAAAACCCGGAGGATTTGGATAGGAGAGAAAGGTTTGAGAGGGCTAAAGAGAGGGAGCTTGAGAATATCAAGGCGTATATTTCTAAAAAAGCAGTTGATTTCTCAATAGAGTCGGGCATTGAGATCAATGAAAGGAGAATGAATCTCATTGCAGAGCTTTACTTAAAAAACATCTCTGATATCAATACGGCCCTTGATGACTTTGTAGAAATGTACAATCAGATAAAACTTGAGGAAGCCTCATTGGTTGAAAAGCTGGAAGTGGAAGTCTCATTTGACGAAAGCGCCATTGATGAAATCATAAAGCAGGCGATCAGGACAGATCAGGAGGCAGGGCATTTGGCTCTTCAACTGGCAAAAAGGCTGGAATATGGCCTCAAGCTTGTAAAAGATAGATCCGGCATTGAACGCTTTGTCATTAATGATGAGGCGGTTACAGATATGGAAAATTTCGTAAACAATCTCGTGAAAAAGTTTTATCATCAGGATTACCCATCGGAGGAATATAAATTAAAGTGAGCTAGT
>JAUUWD010000016.1 GCA_030589225.1 Desulfobacteraceae bacterium
ATGTGCACTCCTATGGAGAGCTTTTTACCCTGGCGACCGAATGCTACAAAACCTGTGATGATATACAGGGGAAAAAATTCAGGGTTGAGGGAGCCTGGATGGATTACTACAACAACCTGGGCGCCCGCGGGACTTATATCAGTGGTATGGAGGCCTACATGGGGTTGAAGCTGGGCACCATCGATGCATCACAGTGGGATGTGAGTGCCATTACCGGTCTGAAGTGGCATGAAGTGGCGCCATACCGGATTATTGGCGGGGGAAACGATATAGTCCCAGGGCAGATAGTATTCAGCATGAAAAAATGGAAAGCTCTTCCTGATGATCTTAAAGAAGCGCTTAAAGGCGCTGCGGCTGACTATTTCCATCTGCTTAATGATGTCTACATGAAAGAAATGGAAAAAGTCGACGAATTGGTCAAACAGGGTAAAGTCACCTACTGTGTTTTGGATGACGCATGTGAAAAGAAACATGCCGAAGTCGCTTATGCACTATGGGATGAGATTGCCAAGAGAGACCCGGCAGCTGCCAAAGCAGTTCAATTGATTAAGGACTGGAGAAAGACACTGAAGTAGAAATAAAAATGACTCGTTATCCATATCCATATTGTTAAGGGTGAAGGAGGGGGTTTGTTTTGCTCCCTCCTGACCCCATTGGGCAGTGAGGTTTTAAGGATGAATGATGGGATCAAGGGCTTTTTCGAACTAATTGACACTATCACAGAGAAGATAGGCAGGCCTGCCAGTCTTTTGGTTTTTGTAATGACTGCTGTCACCACAACGGAAGTTGTGGGAAGGTATGTTTTTAATCACCCAACTATCTGGGCCTGGCCTCTGAATAGACAGATCTTTGGCCTGTTCATCCTTGTAGCAGGGGCCTATACTATGTCCAAAGACGGACATATCAGGATCGAGATATTCTATGACCATTTTCCTCCCAGGATCAAACTGATTGCAAGATTAATTACTTTGTGCTGTTTTGTCATTTTTATGGGTGTGTTGCTCTGGCAGGCATCCTGGATGGGCTTGAATTCATTGAAGATGGGGGAGAAGATTACAGGGGCGTTTCGTATGCCTTTGTATCCATTTAAAATACTAATACCCATATGCGTCTTTCTCTTTTTGCTTCAAGGGATTGCTGTTATTTGCCGACGCAAAGACTGATTAGAAATGAGGAATAGGATCTCGTGAGCATTGAGTTAGTTACGGTTCTTTTGTTTAGCGGCCTTCTTTTTCTATTGGCGATTGGGGTCCCTGTTGTCTTTGCGCTCGGCGGCATCAGCGTGGTCATCCTTTTTTTGATAGGAGGTGTCAACGATCTATTCATAGTTGCCACAACAACTTACAGGCAAATCACAGACCCCGGCCTGATAACCATTCCCCTGTTCCTTCTTATGGGGAATTTTTTGATCCATTCAGGGATATCTGATCGTCTGTTTAAGGCTTTAAACTACTGGTTGTCGGGCGTGAGGGGCGGTCTGGCAATCGTATCGGTTGGCGTTTGCGTTGCCCTGGCCATGTGCGGCGGATTTGGTCCCGGAATCCTCACCATGGGTCTGATTGCAGTGCCAGCCATGCTAAAACACGGCTATGATAAGTCCTTAGCCTTGGGGTGCGTTATGGCTGGCGGTGTTCTGGGTGAAATTATTCCTCCAAGCATCATCATGATTATTTTTGCCTATATTTCACGGATTTCAATAGGGAGGATTTTTTTTGGAGGTGCTATTCCTGGCTTTATCACTGCATTTCTATACATACTTTACATCACTGTAAGATGTTATCTCCAGCCGGATCTTGCACCCAGGTCCTCTGAGGAAATAACCTGGAAGATCAGATGGGCTTCAGTCAAGGATATAATCCTTCCTTCTTTACTGGTTGTCCTGGTCTTGGGGTCAATATTTATGGGGATTGCCACCCCTACAGAGGCTGCCGGCGTGGGCGCCATGGGCTCTTTTTTGATCTGTATTGTTTATGGAAGGTTGACATGGAAGGTGATAACTGACTCATGTCTTGAGACCATGAAAATCAGTGGTATGGCCCTGTGGATTTTGGTGGCAGCCACGCTCTTTGGTGTCGTTTATATCAGTGCAGGGGCACAAGACATGGTCATGGAAATAGTAGAAAACCTGCCTGTTAATCGCTGGCTCATACTTGGAGTCATGCAAATCATACTCCTTGTATTTGGAATGTTCATGGATGATTATGCTGTCTTGACCATATGCGCCCCAATTTTTATTCCCATTGCCGTCTTTCTGGGTTTTGATCCCATATGGTATGCAATCGTCTTTATCCTTAACATGCAGGTAGCTTACCTGACCCCCCCATTTGGCTGGGCCCTAATCTTGATGAGAGGGGTTGCCCCCCCTGAGATACATACCAAGGACATCTGGCGATCAATTCCTCCATTCGTGGGAATGCAGTTGATCGTTCTGGTCATTACTATGATATTCCCCCAGTTGGCCCTGTGGCTTCCAAATAAAATGCTTTAACCTTATTGCTTTCCCGATTAACTTGATCCTTCCAAGTTAAATCGTTATTAATCCACCAGTTCTACTGGTGGTTAGTGATTACCTCAACAGTTGATGAATCCCAAAACCAGGCTTTCTGCAAGGTAATACAAATCACAACGAAGAAAACCGGGAATGAGGTGTATTTTATGAATGAGAAAGCAATGATGGATAAGAAAAACAGTGGCACAGGCAGGCTTGCAGGCAAGGTCGCTATTGTAACCGGCGCAGCCGGAGGGATTGGAGAAGCGACGGCCAGGTTGTTCGCCCGCGAGGGGGCAAAAGTCGTGGATGCGGACATCAAAGAAGTGCAAGGGCAGAAAGTAGTGCACGACATCCGTCAAGCGGGGGGAGATGCTTTTTATTTCGCCCATGATGTCAGGCGCGAGGACTCGTGGCAATCCTTGATGGAAGAAACGGTGAGCCGATACGGCAAACTCAATGTTTTGGTTAATAATGCGGGAATTATCAAAATCGCCGATATTGAAGACACAACCTTGGAAGACTGGCAGGCGATCATGGATGTGAACGCCACCGGCGTTTTTCTGGGTACAAAGCTGGCCATCCTGACTATGAAATCAAATGGCGAACTTTGTTCGATTATCAACCGATCGTCTGTCGCCGGACAAGTCGGTGATAAAACCATGTTCGCTTATTGCGCTTCAAAGGGGGCGGTCACACTTCTGACCAAGGCCGCCGCTCTAGGCTGTGCGGCTAAAGACTACAAAATCCGCATTAACTCGGTTCATCCCGCGTATGTCCGAACCGACATGACTAAGGGCGAAGCGGCCGAAGTAGGACTCAGTGAAGAGGAGTACATGGAAGGCGCTAAATCCATACATCCCATTGGTGTAGGTGAGGCCATTGATGTGGCTTACCTGGATCTTTTCTTAGCCTCGGATGAATCAAGATGGGTTACCGGCGCAGAGTTCAACATTGATGGCGGCTTAACCGCCCAGTAGCGAAAAGGGGGCACATGGCTTAAAACCCTCCCCATGCCCTCAGGAGCACAATATATTGCTTGAAAGGTGAGAGACTTGGTCGTATCACTAGGTTATGCAGTTACACTGGTATAGGAGATAAAACCATGGAAAATGAAAAACACTTTGTTCATCCCTATATACCGAATTCTGTTTCCGAGGTAAAGAAGGAGTTAATGGGGGAGATCGGTATAACTGAGATAGAAGAGCTTTTTTGCGATCTTCCCGTTAGGGCAGACCCCTTCGAGCTGCCGGGGCCCATGACAGAGTACGAACTGAGACGGCATATGGAAAAAATCCTTTCGAAAAACCGGGATGACTTGTTGGTTTTTTGTGGGGCCGGTTGCTGGCCTCATTATGTGCCGGCGGTGGTGGATGAGATTATAAATCGGACTGAGTTCAAGACGGCCTATCTCGGGTTGCCTGAAGCGGAGAAGGGTAAGATGCAGGCCCTGTTCGAGTTCCAGAGTCTCATGGCCGAGTTGATTAGCATGGATGTGGTCATCAACTCGGTTTACGATTGGTCCACAGCGGCTGGCGAGGCAGCCAACATGGCCCGACGACTGACCGGACGTGGTCAGATCCTGGTTCCGGAGAACATCAGCCCTGACAGACTCGGCGTGATAAGCACTTACACCAAGTGGACCGGAGCCAGAGTGGAACGGGTGGCCTTTGACCCCGGAAAGGGAACACTCAATTTGGGTGACTTGGAAGAGAAAGTTGGCCCGGAAACGGCCTGTATCTACATTGAGAATCCCAGCTATTTGGGTGTTATCGAGGACCAGACGGACGAAGTGGCCAGGATAGCCCATGGTGCCGGTGCTGTTTTCGTTGTTGGCGTGGATACTTCTTCGTTAGGGGTCTTGAGGCCACCCGGCGAATATGGGGCGGACGTGGTTGTGGGAGAGGCTCAACCGTTAGGGTTGCACATGAACTTCGGAGGCAACTTCTTGGGGATATTTGGATGCAAGGACGACCAAGCCTATCTTGACCAGCTCCCAGGCTATGTGGGTGCTGTCGCCCCCACAGTGGACGGAAAGGGAAGGGGTTACCTTGATACCTTGTGGGACCGGCGGCATTTTTTTTCGCAGCGTGAAAACGCCACCTCGCTGATCGGATCATCCAGCAACCTCTGTGCGATAGGTGCTGCTGTTTACATGTCTCTTCTAGGGCCTCAAGGGATGCGCGATCTGGGCGAAGCAATCGTTGCCAAAGCCAACTATGCCATCAAACGCATCAGTGAAATCGAAGACCTCAAGGGCCCTGTCTTGGGGGGCTCCCATTTCAAGGAATTTATAGTCAATTTTGACGGTATAAATGCCAAAGTCTCGGACGTGAACAAAGCCCTCTATGTCGACTATGCCATTGTAGGTGGCAAGGACATCTCAAAAGAGTTCCCAAACCTTGGACAGAGCGCACTTTATTGTGTTACCGAAGTGCACACCTTGGAAGACATCGAGCAACTCGTGTATGCCTTAACCGAGATCGCGAAAGGAGGTGGCAGTGATGTATAGACAAGCCCGATACGATGAACCCTGCATCTTTGAGATGGGGCGCAGTGGAACGAGAGGTCATCTGGTGCCCCGAGTGGAAACCGAGATCAAGGACGCTGTCGGTGATGGTTGGTCCCACATTCCGGCAAATATGCGGCGCAATAACCCACCCGGGCTTCCTGAGCTCTCAGAGGTGGAAGTGATGAGACACTTTTTCCGTCTCTCACAAGAGAGCACCTGCGTAGACAGCGGATTCAATGCCGAAGGGACATGCACCATGAAATATAACCCCAAGGTCAATGAGACCTTGGCCGGATCGTCCAAGGTGGCCAACCTTCACCCCTTCCAGGACGAAGAGAGCGTCCAAGGGATGTTAGAAATATTGTACCGGCTTGGCGAGTGCTTCAAGGCTATAAGCGGATTTGATGCGGTCAGCTTTCAGCCACCGTCGGGCACACTATCAGAGTTCACAGAGTGCCTTATAATCGCAGCTTTTCACAGGCATAACGGCAACGATCACAAGACCGAACTCATCGTACCATATACCTCCCACGGCACAAACGCCGTGGCGGCCAAAATGGCAGGCTTCAACGTGATCACCATCGACCAGACAGAAGATGGAAACCTGGACTTTGAGGCCTTTAAAGAGGCCGTGTCAGAGCGAACCGCGGGCATGCTCCAGACCAATCCAACCTCCCTGAGTGTCTTTGATACCAATATTATGACCGTGGGAGACATTATTCACGAAGTGGGAGGGATTTTCGCCTATGATGCGGCCAACACCAACTCGGTTATGGGACGTGCAAGGCCCAAAGATTTGAATTTTGATCTGGTTCATTACAATGCGCACAAGGCCTTCTCCAGCCCCCATGGCGGCTACGGTCCGGGCATGGGTGTCGTTGTCGTCTCCAAAGAGCTGGCGTCTTTTTTACCCTCACCCACGGTTGGGTTTGACGGGAAGCGTTACTTCCTCGATTTTAACAGACCCTTAAGCATTGGCAGGGTTAAGCAGTTCTATGGCAACGTGCCTAATGCGATCCGGGTCTATGCCTGGATTCTGGCTATGGGTTCTGAAGGCATTGCCACAGCCACAGACATCGCAGTATTGAATAACAACTATATCATGCACAAGATGAAACAGATTCGGGGTATCAGTGTGCCCATGGCCGAGGGCAGGGCACGCATGGAGGAGACGGTCTTCAGCCTCAAGCAGATGTTGGATGAAACCGGGGTTGATGCCCACCATTTTTCCCTCCGGGTAGCGGATTTTGGCCCCAACAGCACTTTCACCTTGGGTTACCCGACCTATGTGGAGGAACCGTGGGTCATCGAACCCACCGAGAGCCTGGACAAGAAGGAGATCGATAATTTTATTGATATCGTCCGTAGCGTGGCCGAGGAGGCATACGACAATCCTGAAATAATCCTGAAGGGTCCGCAAAATTGCGCTGTGGGAGAGGTTGACATGGCCGCATCGGAGGATCCAGTGACCATGGCACTTACCTGGCGAATGTATCGTAAAAAAGGGCTCAAGTTCTAGGCCTATAACGAGCAATAAAACCATGGACCATAAAAGAGTGGCTCTGATTGTCAATCCAGTGGCAGGCATGGGTGGTCGGGTCGGTCTAAAAGGAAGCGATGGTGAGGAGACTCTTCGGCGGGCCAGGGAGCTTGGTGCCACTCCCAGTGCACCTGGTAGGACGGTTGAAGCACTGATGGGCCTTGCCCCTCTTACAGCCAAGATTGAACTCATCTCATATCCGGCGGAGATGGGCGAGGCAGAAGCCCGAGAGGCCGGGTTCGAGCCCAAGGTCATCGGTCGTATCGACCCTGGCCGAACTACAGCTGAGGACACCATTCGGGCTGCGAGGGAGATGGCTACGATGGACCTGGATCTGTTGCTTTTTGCTGGTGGTGACGGCACGGCTCGGGACATATATAAGGCCATCGGGTTAGAAGTCCCAGTTGTGGGGATACCTGCCGGTGTAAAAATACATTCCGGGGTCTATGCGATTAACCCGACCCGGGCAGCAAGACTTATTGAGATGTACCTGCGAGGCCAGGTCAAGGCGCTAAGAGAAGTCGAGGTCATGGACATAGACGAAGAGGCCTTTCGTCAGGGGAGGATCTCGGCTCGTCTATACGGCTACCTTAAGGTGCCCCTTGAACGGAGGCTGACCCAGGGAGCCAAAGCGGCCTCGGCTGGGGGCGAGCACGAGACGCTGGCTATGCAATCCATCGCCGAGCAGATCGTTGAAACCATGGAAACTGACTGTCTGTATATTATCGGTTCAGGCACTACCCCCCGGGCAATCATGGAATGCCTCAGTCTCAAAAACACCCTGCTGGGTATTGATATCATCCTGAATGGTAAACTTGTGGCAATGGATTTAAACGAGAATCAAATCTTAGATCTGGTCAACGATAAGATGGCAAAAATCATCGTCACCCCCATTGGTGGTCAGGGTTACATATTTGGTCGAGGGAATCAACAGTTGAGCCCTAATGTCATAAAAGAGGTTGGGGTTAGCAACATCATCGTAATAGCAACCCAAAACAAGCTGAACTCCCTGAAACGAAAGCCACTTCTCGTCGATACGGGTGATAGGGAGGTGGATAGTATGTTGAGGGGGTATATGAGAGTGGTTACAGGTTACAAGGAGGAAATGATATACAAAGTCGCATAGTTCACGCGGGGAATAAAGTATGTAAGGCCTACAAGGAGTAGGTAAGCTTCGTAAATGAATTAATGGACTAAACCGGACCACTCAAAACCATTTCTTTCATGAACATTGCTGGTTAAGGAGGTTTAACAATGACAGAAAATTTGATCACACTGCTTGTGGAGTTAAAGGAACAAGACTGTCTCCGGGTCACCGGGGAGAGGCTGGAGGCCGGAGAGGACCCTCACAAAATTGTTGAAGATGCCAGAGAAGCAATGAAGATCGTGGGCCAGCGGTTTGCGGACAATGTATATTTTATTCCCGACCTTGTTTATTCGGGCAAGATTCTTGAACAGATATCTGAGATAGTGAAACCTAAGTTATCACAGAAGTCCCAACCTAAGCGCCTCGGGAAGTTCGTCATTGGCTCTGTCGCGGGAGACTTGCATGATATTGGTAAGAATTTGGTGTCTTTCATGTTGGATGTGAGCGGTTTCGAGGTATTCGACCTGGGGGTTGATGTCCCAGCCCAGGCTTTTGTGGACAAAATCAAGGAAGTGGAGGCTGAGGTGCTGGGCCTGAGTGGCTTTTTGACCTCGGTCTATCAGGCAATGAAGGATACGGTGGAGGCCGTAAAGACCGCGGGTTTGAGGGACCAGGTGAAGATTATGATCGGAGGGGGTGTGATGGATGATGAGGTGAAAAAGTTCTCCGGCGCGGACGCATATCGGCCGGACGCCATGGCGGCTGTGACCCTGGCCAAAGAATGGATTGGAGGTGCATAATGGCGGATAAGACGACGGAAAATCTTGAACGTTGGTGTTCTGGAGAAGGCATTGATTTTATCAATGGCGAGGCTGAAGCCGCCTATAAGAGGCGGGCTCGGAGGATCGCCGATGTCATTCAACTTAAAATCCCTGATCGGGTTCCTATCGTGCCCAGCTTTGGCATGTTTCCCTACCTGGACAACGGTCTGACCTGTGAGGAGGCCGTGTTTGATTATGAGAAGGCCCATCAGGCCGCTATGAAAACCTTAGAGGAGTTTGAACCTGATATGTTTCTGGGTTCGGGCTACGCATTTCCAGCCCCTCTTTTTGAAGCCCTGGGATACAAGCAAATAAGATGGCCCGGACAGGAAATTCCGGCCCATTATGTCTATCAGTTTGTGGAAGATGAATACGTAAAGGCCGAGGAGTTTTACGACCATTACCTGGGTGACCCCTCTGACTTCATGCTCCGCGTCTATCTCCCGCGCGTCTGCAGCCAGTTAACACCGTTAGAACGGATTCGTCCTTTTGCCGAGTCCTTTGGGTATTACCTGACAATGTGCGGCTCTTATGCCTATTTTGGCATCCCAGAGGTCCAGGAGGCCCTAAAGGCTCTGATGAAAGCGGGGGAGGAATCACTCAAGTGGGTGAGCATCCTCGGGAAACAGGCCGAAGAGATTGTTTCGCGCGGTTTCCCTCTGTTTGAAGGGGGAGAATCAGCCGCACCTTATGACTTGGTGGGGGACTGGTTCAGGGGGACTGCCGGTGTGATGACGGATATGTACAGATGCCCTGACAAGCTTCTGGCAGTCATGGAGAAGCTGGTACCCATCTCGATCAAGATGGGTTTGGATCTTGCCAAAGACACTGGACATCCTATCATCGGCTTTATGTTACACAAAGGGGCTGACGGTTTTATGTCCCCAGAGCAGTTCAACACCTTTTACTGGCCCCCTCTGAAGAAGGTCATGATGGGACTGATTGAGGAAGGGTTTGTACCACTTTTGCTCTGCGAAGGGGAATACACGTCCCGTCTGGAAACCATCGCGGACATACCGAAGGGCAAATGCATCTATTGGTTTGAAAAAGTGGATTGGGCCAGGGCCAAGGAAATTTTAGGGGAGACAGTATGTATTCGGGGAGGGGTCCCGGCTTCAATCCTTTTCTCCGGGACAGTTCAGCAAATGAAAGACTGCCTCAAAGAGGTCATTGACGTGGTGGGTAAAGGAGGTGGCCTGATCGTTGACTGCGGTCTCTGGTTTGACGAGGCCAAGCATGAAAACGTCAAGACTATGGTCGAATTCACCAAGGAATACGGGGTATACAGATAAAATTTCAATACGGAGGGAAAAATATGAAAGAAGCCAAGAGTACTGAGGTTAAGCGAGCCCTTTGTTTTGGCTGTTGGCTACAGGCTGGCGTATTGGCGACTGTCGAAGACGGGAAAGTGGTGAAGCTCAAGGGTGAGCCCGACCACCCGGTGAACCAGGGCTGGATCTGCGAGCGTTCAAAGGCATTTATTGAGCATCTGTATCATGAGGATCGTCTTAATTATCCTCTGAAGAGAGTTGGTGACAGGGGAGATGGCAAATGGGAAAGAATCTCATGGGAGGATGCCTTAGACCAGGTGGCCGAAAAACTGGATAAAATCAAGATGGAAAATGGCGCTGAGGCGGTTGCGTCTGTTGGGGGTACTGGTAGGGGTTTTTCAGAGATGTTCAAAGCAAGATTTATGAATCTTTTTGGGAGCCCCAACCGCGCAAATGCCGGGCAGTGGTGCTCTGTTGTGAGCCGTCAGATACATGCTGCTATTTACGGGGCCGGCGCCAGCAGATCTGTAAAGCAACCCTGCAAATGCGCGGTAATCTGGGGAGGGAATCCGGCTGAATCCCTGGCTTGCACGTTTACAAGCCTCCTCAAGGCCAAGAAACAGGGCACGAAGTATATTGTCATTGATCCTAAGTACTCTGAGAGCGTGAACCGGCTCGCACACCAGTGGGTGCAACTAAGACCTGGCACTGATGCTGCTCTGGCCCTGGGCTGGTTGAATGTGATTATAGAGGAGGACCTCTATGATAAGAATTTTGTTGAGACGTGGTGTCATGGATTTAGTGAGTTGAGAGAACGCATAAAACAATACTCTCCCAAGAAAGTTGCCGAAATAACCTGGGTGCCGGAAGAAGAAATAATTCAATCAGCACGGCTATATGCCACAAGCAAACCGGCATCTATTATCTGGGGTGTGAAGTCGGACATGCAAGGCAGGAATGTTACCAGCATTACCCAGGCCAAATGCATACTCAGGGCAATAACCGGCAACCTTGATGTAATGGGCGGCGACATGCTTGCAGGGCCTTGCGAAAAGGCCAACTACGGCCCTGTCCTTGAGAATATGGACATGCTGCCGCCAGAGCAGAGAAAGAAGCAACTCGGTGCGGACAGGCATAAGCTTTGGGGCTATCCGGGATATGAATTGGTTCACCAGGCAGCAAAACCTTACTGGTATGGAAAGGGGTTAACTTCTGGTTTCCTCCCCGCTTGCCATGAGCCGGATATATGGACGGCCATACTTGCAGGTAAGCCATACCCGGTCAAGGGGTTGATTTGTGGAGCTTGTAATCCACTGGTCGCATATCCCAACACTAAAAGGATCTACAAGGCATTGAAAAGCCCAGATCTTGAGCTTTTCGTGGTCGCTGAGCAGTGGCTGACACCAACGGCCATGCTTGCCGACTATGTGTTCCCAATTACCAATTGGCTGGAACATCCCCAGATGTGCACCCAGACCTTCCAGGGGCACGGCAACATCGCTTCAGTAGGACAGAGAGTGATTCAGCCCCTGCATGAGCGCAGGACCGATTATGAATTCTATCAAGGCCTGGGGTTGAGGCTGGGACAGGGAGATTACTGGCGAGAAACCCTCAACAAAGAATGGGACTGGTGTTTGGGACCTTTACTTAATGAGCTTGACATGCAGTCTGCAGAGGAATTTGCAAAGAAGCAACGCTGGTGGACACCTCCGGTTGTGGAAAAAAGATACCAAACAGTCGATCCGGGAACCGGAAAGCCAAAGGGATTTGCCACACCAACTGGAAAGGTTGAACTCTATTCTACTATTCTTGAGCAACTGGGATATGATCCATTGCCCCGCTATGAAGAGCCTCCGGAAACACCCGTGAGCCAGCCGGAACTCGCCAAAAAGTACCCATTTATTCTGATAACCGGCTCCAGATTTCGACCTATGCACCACTCAGAGCATAGACAGATACGCTCGCTTCGCCGGCTCTATCCATACCCAACAGTTGAAATCAATCCAGATACGGCCCGGAGGTTAGGCATTGGTGAAGGCGACTGGGTTGTCATAGAGACACCTAGAGGGAAGATTAAGCAGAAAGCGAAGCTCACTTCCAGAATTAACCGCAGGGTGATTGAGGCACAGCATGGATGGTGGTTCCCCGAGGAGATTGCTGACGACCCACTGCTATACGGAGTTTTCGAATCAAATGTCAATGTCCTGACAACCGATGACGATGAATACTGCGATCCCCCTACCGGGGCAGTTACCTTTGGTCCTCTGCTGTGCAAGGTTTACCCCCTTAAGAAATATACTTAAGGTTAAACATACTACTTTACTATTCAATGTAGATCAATGTGTCAAGGAGGAACCCTATGTCCCTAAAAGATAGAAAACCTGTTGCTCCTTATATGGCGGTAGGCCTATCTACTGTCGCGTACGGCATTGCCGAGCGAAAACACATCAAGCGCAATCTGGAAACCATAGAAGAAAACATCCACGCTGCCGTCTCAATGGTCAATGTCAATATGCCTGTCAAGGCCATTGCCCTGGCTGAAGGTGCGCTCACAGGTTTTACCGATGAGGCGTTTGATTTACCTCATACGCTGGCAGCGAAGGAGCTCTTCATTGACATTCCGGGCGAAGAG
>JAUUWD010000065.1 GCA_030589225.1 Desulfobacteraceae bacterium
ACCAGACACGCCCGGTCTCCGTATTTCTGAAAAAGGGCCCTGGCACCCATGTCACCCTGTAACTTACGCAGTTCATTGTATAACGGGCGACCAAATATGACCGGATGGGATCGTTTGGATTTGACCCGGATAGCCCCAATGGGCAGGTGGGACTCTAAGTATCGATGAATTAAAAGGTTAATCAGTCTGGACGTAACATGGGGCAAATCGGCCAGAAGGATCATAACATGATCATAATTGTCCTCAACCTCCGACAAACCAGTAGTAATGGAAGAACTGATACCCTGTCTGTATCGTGGATTCTCGATTACTCTTAGTTTTTTGTGGACAATGATTTGGCCCAGTACCTTTTTTATCTCTTTGGATTGATGTCCTAAAATCAGGATGATTTTATCGAGTTCAGATTTCAAGGCTTCATTTAATATCCGCTCAAGGAGTGTTACCCCCTGGACATGCAGTAATTGCTTTGGCCTCCCCATGCGGGTGGAAGCGCCTGCAGCAAGAAGCAGACCGGCTATTTTCGCTCCAACCCGGCTCATACCTGTCCTGTCTTATAAGTCTCTATTGTGTTCCCATTTCAAAGCCTGCATCAAAGACCTTGAAATTAATTTTTTTAAATCGGGACGGAGTTACTTGATCGATCGCATTCCTTAATTCTTTATGGGTCACCAGGTCCTTCTCGAAGGCAGAAAAAAAACCGAGCAAGGCCAGGTTCGAAGACATGGGAGTGCCCAGTCCCGCTGCGATTTTCTCAGCCGGGACGGCCCTGTAAACAATTTCCATTTTATCCAGATAAGGTTTGACCTCTTGCCTGGCAAAAGATTTGGGTGAGGCATTCGCATACAGCCTACCACCTTTTGCAAGAAAGGGGATATTGCGATATGCCTCATTTTCTTCAAGGGCCAGCAGGAAATGGGCCGAACCGGTTCTTACCAGACTCCCCTCAACTTCTCCGAGTCTAAGGTGGGAAATGACAGATCCACCCCTTTGGGCCATACCATGGGTTTCCGCCCCCATGGTCTTTAAGCCTTTGTTCAAGGCAGCCTGAGCCAGCACCTTTGTCATAAAAAGGATACCCTGGCCGCCCAATCCGCTTAGAACAATATTCACAGTCTGCATAAATGTTGTTTATCCCCCGAAAATCAAGCCTCCACAATTGCACCCTTAGGGCAAATCTGCAAACAAACCCCACATTGAGTACATAAAGAATGATTGATATTAGTACGCCCCAGCTCCTCGTCATGATACAAGGCCGGGCATTCAAACCGCTCGAGGCAAAAGCTACACTCCGTGCAGTCGTCTGTCACCATCACACTTTTTCTTTCAGTAATGGCTTCCTTTGGGTAAGCGATAACACAAGGATGACGGGCGATTATTACGGCAATGCCCCCTGTCGAACTATTTACATACTCAGTCGCCTTTTTCAGCAATTTGGTCATAGCCTTTATGTCATAAGGGTCAACCACTTCAACAAAATCAACACCACAGCCAGCCACCACCCTTTCAAGGGATATGGCCTTGCCCTTGCTCCCGTCCGCCCGTATGCCCAGACCGGGGGTAGGCTGCATGCCTGTCATGGCTGTGATCTCATTGTCCAGGATTACCAGGATAAAGCGTGCGTCATTGTAGACAGCATTCAACAGCCCTGCCGTGCCGGAGTGAAAAAAGGTGGAATCCCCAATAGTAGCCACAATGGGCTGTGCTACCTGGTCCTGATCAAAAGAGTGATAAAAACCTGACGCCATGGTGATCGCAGCGCCCATATCGAGACATGTGTCCACACCGCCTAAATTTAGGCCCAAAGTGTAACACCCTATATCAGAAGTGAATATGGCCTTTGGCCTGGCCTTGCGGATAGCAAAGAAGGAGGCCCTATGTGGGCAGCCCGCGCAAAGGGTAGGTCTACGCACCGGCAGATCCAGACTTGCCACCAGATCCAGTGCATCCTGATTCCCATCACCCTTAAAAGGGATTAAACCAAGATCCTTAAGCACCTTATCAACCAAACTGTAGACAATTTGAGGCACTAACTCCCCTTCAGAAGGCACGTGACCCGAGAGTCGGCCCAGGACCTTTTGCCTGTCCCTGAGAAAGTACTCC
Source organism: Desulfobacteraceae bacterium (assembly GCA_030589225.1). Classification (GTDB taxonomy): domain Bacteria; phylum Desulfobacterota; class DSM-4660; order Desulfatiglandales; family Desulfatiglandaceae; genus 4484-190-2. The sequence continues at coordinate 2,101 of JAUUWD010000065.1, forward strand.
ATTACGGTATCCGTTTCTTCAAGAACGAGTACTTTTTCGCACGCAGACATGAACGTGTCGGCAAGCGCCTCCGGAAAGGGATAAGGAGTCCCAATCTTGAGCACGGGGATATCCTTACGGTCTTTTTCCAACAGGATATCTCTTATGACGGAATACGGGACGCCTCCAGCAATGATACCGAGCGGATATTTTTTCCCAGGCTCCAGGTCATGAAAGTTATGGGCTGTCAGGCCTTCAAATCTGCGTGCAATCTTTTTTAGTTTTTCATTTAATTCGCCATGGAGAATAAAACGGAATCGAGGTGTAGCCGCCCACCTGCCCGGATCCTTTTCAAAAGAGGCCTTCTTTGTATTGTTCTTAAGAGGGCCCCATGAAAGAGCCTGTCGCGCATGACAAACTCGTATGGCCGGTCTTAAAATTACGGGAATCCTGAATTCCTCGGAAAGTTCCATGGCCAGTCGGGCCATTTCTCGCGCTTCCTTTGGATTGGAGGGGTCCAACACAGGGACCTTGGCAAGTCTCGCCATGAGTCGGGTATCTTGCTCAGTCTGGGAGGAATGGGGACCCGGGTCATCACAGGAAACTATCACAAGTCCACCGACCGTGCCCAAATACGCCGCACTCATAAGTGAATCAGCGGCCACATTCAGCCCCACTTGTTTCATACAGCATGCCGCCCTTTTACCGGAAACAGCGGCGGCAAAGGCATTATCCAGGGCAACCTTTTCATTGGTGGACCATTCCACGTAAGTGTTGAGACCCTCTGATTTGATCAGACGAACCACCTCTGGCAGGATCTCTGAGCTAGGTGTACCCGGATAAGAGGTCACCACCTGGCTGCCAGACTCCAAAAGTCCCAGGGCTACGGCCCCATTACCCAAAAAAATCTCCTCGCGCATCATCGCTCTTCTTTTATCCTTTTTTGCGCCTGTTCCATCAATTCCACCAGGCTCTCAAGCTTTGGCTTTGGGGGAGTAAATACAAGGTCAAGCTCTCCATTGGAGAAATGGTCTTCCAGAAACCTATTGATATCAAACCGCATCTCCCAACACCCTGCTATCCATCTGCAGGGAGACATGTTATTCTCGGAACGGCAGAACATAAAATTTACCTCGCCGCCAACCCTGGGGCATCGAATTGTTTTATCGTCGTACTGCTCGATCAACCTCTTTATCCTCCGTGGTAAAAAGGGCGCACTCACAATCCTGAAGGAATGATGGCTGCGAGTGCACCACTAAAAAATGACTAATTAACTACAGGCAGACCTTAGGCCTCAGGAACCTTGGGCAGATCAGCCAGTGCTTTTTTTATGTCTTCCTCGGGAAAAGCATAATCCACCAGTTCACCCGACAGGTACTTATCATATGCGGCCAGGTCGAAGTGCCCATGTCCGCTGTGGGCTATCAGGATTGTTTTTGCTTCGCCGGATTCTTTGCACTTAAGGGCTTCATCACTAGCCACCTTGACGTTGTGGCATGGCTCAGGGCCGGTAATAATACCCTCAGTGCGGGCAAATTTTACTCCGGCCTCGAAGGTGCCAGTCTGGTGTTCGGCTACCGCTTCAACCAGTCCCAGTTCAAGAAGGTGGCATATGATGGGCGCCATCCCATGATAGCGCAGGCCTCCGGCATGGACCGGGGGCGGGATAAAGCCGTGTCCCAGGGTATGCATCTTGAGCAGGGGAGTCATCCCCACCGCGTCACCAAAGTCATAGGCGTATAGACCCCTGGTCAGGGTAGGGCAGCTCTCTGGCTCGACGCAGATGATCCGCAGGTCCGGCTTTTCCCCGCTGATTTTATCCCTGATCCAGGGCAGGAACTGGCCGGCGTAGTTGGAGCCACCGCCAGTGTTACCCACGATAATATCAGGGTAGGCATCTGCCATTTCCATTTGTTTCCTGGTTTCCTCCCCTATGATGGTCTGGTGAAGCAGGACATGGTTGAGCACACTGCCTAGGGTATAGTGGGTGTCATCACGACTTACGCATTCCTCTACTGCCTCACTGATGGCGAGGCCAAGGCTGCCCGGGCAATCGGGCCATTTTTCCAGCATGTCTCGTCCGGCCTTGGTTTCCGTGCTGGGGCTTGGGATACACGTTGCCCCCCAGGTTTCCATAGCGATGCGGCGATATGGCTTCTGGTCATAACTGATCCTGACCATATAGACCTTGATCTCCACATCGAAGAATGCACCGGACATGGCCAGGGCGCTCCCCCACTGCCCGGCCCCGGTCTCGGTAGTTAGGCGTTTGATGCCCTCCTTCATGTTATAATAGCACTGGGCTGTGGCAGTATTGGGCTTGTGGCTACCGGCCTGATTTGTTCCTTCATATTTATAGAAAATCTTGGCCGGTGTATCTAAGGCCTTCTCCAGCCGATATGCCCGGTGCAACACGGTTGGTCTCCAGGTGCGGTAGACATCCTGCAGCTCCTCGGGGATTTCAATCCAGCGCTCGGTGCTCACCTCCTGCTTAATAAGCTCCATAGGAAACAGAGGTGCCAGGTCATCCGGGGTTATCGGTTGTTTTGTTCCCGGGTGCAAAACTGGCGGCAAGGGCTCCGGCAAGTCTGCCTGGATGTTATACCAATGGGTTGGCATGTCCTTTTGGTCAAGAAAAAACATTGCTCTCTTCATTTTCTCCTCCTCATTTTGTAGGTTGGTTTTTGGTTCCTTTTGGCCCCACACGGACGGGGCCACTGCCAGGACACAGCAAACGAATACTCACCTCCTCAAATTAGAATTGCCTTAAAAACCTTGTAATATATTATGCTTAATTTATCAATACATCGCAACTGCACCCCATACAAGACTCGATATTGCCCGGCAAGGTGCCTGTGAGGGTAATTTTTTTGGCCTTTAAAGTCAAACTGTATTTCTTTTAGAAGGGAAAGGCCTCGCCACTCATCCTGATTATCCTCGATAATAAAATCGTAAATAACATCCTCTTCTACCTAAATTCCATCCAAGAATTTGTTCCTATCCTGCATGAAGTCCTTGTAAACCTGGAACTGTTCTGTCTCTTCGTAATCAATCTGTTTTACCGGCATGTTGTCGAAGCTGTATATCTTCGCCCCAGGACATGCAAGGAGAATTGGAGAGTGAGTGGCGATAACAAATTGAGCGTGCCCGGCGTGGCTCATGTCCTTTAGCACTTTAAGCAAATCCAACTGTGTTTTTGGTGAGAGAGCCGTCTCTGGTTCGTCCATAAAGTAAATCCCTTTGATTTTGAAGCGAGCCTTGAAAAATGACATGAGGGACTGGCCATGGGATTGGCTCATTAAAGATTTTCCTCCGAAATATTCAAATACTTTAGGATCTGCTGCTGCCCATTCGTCTAAAATTTGAGCGAAGTTCCGGAATACCTGGGATGCGAAAAATGATCCTCGCACAGGACCGTGAGTCCATTCGATATCGATAGCCTCCCACAGCCTTTGCTCATAAATATTAACTTTGAAGCGTCTTCTCTCAATGCCTCCCCATATATATATACCGCATCTGTGAGTTAGGGCTTCCAGCAAGGTCGATTTTCCAGTACCATTTTCTCCTACGAAAAATGTCACCGGCGAATCGAATAAGATGCTTTTGGTCTTGTGGAAAATACTCAGGTTGAAAGGGTAATGTTTTATGGTTGGGTATTTTTCGGGATAAAGATTAACTCTTTTAAGATGCACCTCAATATCTCCTAATAACAGGCTGGTTAGAACTTACTAAGACCTGTCGCCACAGCTTGAGGGGCTGTTCAGCCCGTATACTGTTTAGGCCTGGGAAGGGATGCGATATTCTCTAAGGCCCTTTGAATTTCATCTTCTGCCAGGGTGTGATCTACGAGCTTCCCGGACATATAGGCCTCGTACGCGGCCATATCCACCAGGCCGTGTCCGCTCCAGTTAAAGAGTATGACCTTTTCTTTTCCTTCTTCCTTTGCTTTGAGGGCCTCCTGAATGACGACTGCTATGGCGTGATTTGTCTCAGGTGCGCTGATAAACCCTTCGGTCCTTGCAAAGGTAATCCCTGCCTGGAAGGTCTCAAGCTGCTGAATGGCCATAGGTCTAATCAGATTGTCAAGAACAAGCTGGCTGATAATAGGTGCCATGCCATGATATCGCAGGCCTCCTGCGTGGATGGGCTCCGGCACAAAACCATGGCCCAGGGTGTGCATGGGAAGGAGGGGCGTCATTTGGACTGTATCCCCAAAGTCATAGGCAAAGGGCCCCCTGGTCATGGTGGGGCAGGAGGCAGGCTCAACGGCGATGATATCAATATTCTTGCCATAGATCTTATCCCGCACAAAGGGAAAACAGTTTCCCGCGAAATTGCTGCCTCCACCACAACACCCAATAACCACGTCAGGGTAATCACCCGCAATGGCCATTTGCTTCTGGGTCTCAAGGCCGTTAACGGTCTGGTGTAGCATTACGTGGTTCAACACACTTCCCAGGGCATACTTGGCGTTTTCGTCCATGACCGCTGCCTCCACCGCCTCACTGATGGCGATCCCAAGACTTCCGGGAGAATCCGGATCCTGATCCAGGATTTTCTGCCCTGCCTTGGTGAGGGTGCTGGGGCTTGCCACGCATTTGGCACCCCATGTTTCCATCATAATGCGGCGATACGGTTTCTGGTTATAACTAATCTTCACCATCCAGACATCGCACTCCAGACCAAACATGGCACAGCACATGGCCAGGGCGCTTCCCCACTGACCCGCACCGGTTTCTGTGGTGATCCGCTTGGTCCCTGAAATTTTATTGTAGTAGGCCTGGGCTATGGCAGTGTTGGGTTTGTGGCTTCCTGCCGGACTGACGCCTTCGTTTTTGAAGTAGATCTTGGCAGGCGTTTCCAGGTGTTTCTCAAGCTGGTAGGCCCTGTAAAGGGGCGTGGGCCGCCAGTAGAGGTATTTCTCCAGAACCTCCTCCGGGATATCAATCCACCTTTCCTGGCTTACCTCCTGCTCTATGATCGGCATGGGAAAGATGGGAGCCAGATCATCCGGACCTAAAGGCTCACCGGTCCCCGGATTAAGCGGCGGCTCCATCGGTGTTGGCATATCGGCTGCGATATTGTACCATTGACGCGGCAATTCCGACTCGGGTAAAAAAATCTTTTTGCCCCCCATAGCTCCTCCTTCTCTTAAGTTTGGGTTGTTATTTCAGTCCGCAGCAGCCGTTTCCGCAGACCGCCTCTGACCTGTTTGTACTTAAAAATTTTAGGCCCCTGCCCCCTGCATACCAAATTGTTCGCGAGAGTAACTTTTTTGATCGGTGAAGTCAAACTATATCGCAGTGGCGCCCAGTAAGGAATATTTACCGGGGTTTCTCTTTTCTTTCCCATATTGTAGACAAATCAAGAGGGTAGAGAAGGAAAGGGTCAATCTCGCTACCGAAAGGTTCCGCTTTTTGATACAGGTAAGAAAAATCTTGGGCTTTGAACGCTTTCAGAAACTAAAGACGGTTTACGAGATTTCGCGTCGCCAGAAGATACGCCGCATCATGGATGTGGTTTCTGATTGCTATAGACCTGCCTTTTCCCTATTATCCCTTTG
>JAUUWD010000297.1 GCA_030589225.1 Desulfobacteraceae bacterium
GCCCTGTCAGCGCTCTTAAACCTGGGCTATTCACCAAAAGCGGCCAAAATGGCTATTGAAAAGGCAAGGCCTTTGATCAAGGAAATGACCCTGGAAGGGTTGATCAGGGAGGCGCTAAAGGTTTTGGCTTGAATGAAAAGAAAAATTTTTGACAGGATTACAGGATTTAACTCAATCTTGATGCCCATGTAAAAAGTCCTTTTTACATGGATTTAGGAATTTAGGGATTCAGGAATTACGAATTATTTAAGTTTGTTGTGAGAATATTAAATTGGAGAATCCTGTAAATTTTGACTTTTTACCAATCCATCAAACTTGATGGTCTCGGAAAAAGTCTGAATTTATGTTTTTGACACCTATAACTATTTGATATCCCAATATGTATAAGGCATTTCAAGCATGAATGTGTATATAAAAGCCCTAAGGGCGCCTTTCCTGGCTGGCTCTTTGATTCCGGTCATTATAGGCGCTGCCTATGGTTTCATTGATAAGCATTTTTCTCTCCTGCTTTTTTTAATCACTGCCCTTGGAGTGGCAGCCCTGCATCTGGCCGCTAACCTGCTTAATGATTATTACGATGCCAAGGGCAGTGATCCGATCAATGTGCGTTTCACGCCTTTTAGTGGCGGAAGCCGGGTCATTCAAAATAGACAGGTTGCACCCTGGTGCGTGCTGTCAATCGCTGTATTTTTTTATGTGCTCAGTCTATCTGCTGCTATCTGGCTGGTTTTCCTGGGGAGACCCCTTGTGCTTGCAATCGGTCTTTTAGGGGTCGCTGCAGGGTGGGCCTATTCAGCCCGTCCCCTTCAGCTCATGTCGAGGGGATGGGGTGAAATTTGCATATTTTTCGCATTCGGCCCGTTTATCACCATGGGAGCTTACTATGTAATGTCTGGCTCGCTCAGCTGGTCCGCCTTTGCTCTTGGGTTTCCCCAGGGCTTCTTTATTGCGGCCGTAATATGGATCAATCAATTCCCCGATTACGAGGCAGATCGTGATGCCGGGAAGAAAAACCTGGTAGTCAGATTGGGGCCGAAGCTCTCCAGGTATCCTTATTGCATCATTATGCTGGCGGCATTTATTGCCGTTATTTTTCTTATCGGTATTGTAGGATTGACCTACCTGACCATGCTGTCTTTTATTGCATTTCCACTCGCATTCAAGGCGATGAAAATTCTATGGAGAGAATATCTCTCATATGAGGGGCTGATACCGGCACAGGCTCTTACCATTCAGACTCTGATAGCCCATGGGGTTCTCCTCTCCCTTGGTCTGGTCTTGAGCCGGTTGGTATAATGGCAACCGTTCGCGGGTTCAAAGGTTCAGGGTTCAAAGGTTATATTTCATCGGACCCTGGAATTTCGAATTCCATTCAGTGGGAATTCATGAAGTTTGAACGGGCTCCACGGAATTGTGAAATCTCGTTTGTCCCGACGAACAGGAATGGTTCAATAGTCGGCGACGATATTTGCGTTTCAAAGGGAGATAATCATGCATGTATTTCCCTAAGCAACAAAAATGGATTAACCCTGAACCTCTGTACCCGGAACCTGTGAACGTTTACGTATAATGTGTCGTGATTATATAACTTATTGAAACCCATTATTCTCCCCGCTGTTTCAGCGGGGACAGAGCGAAGCGTAGCTAAGTTCGTTCTCGGGAGGTTACAAAATGATCAGTAGATACACGCGACCTGAGATGGGTCGGATCTGGGAATCTGAAAATTTATATGCAAAGTGGCTTGAAGTTGAAATTGCAGCTTGCGAGGCCATGGCACAAGAGGGCCTTGTATCTGGGGAGGCCCTTGAAAACATAAAGAAAAAGGCCGCCTTTTCTGTAGGGCGCATTCTGGAGATTGAAGAGGAAACCAAACACGATGTCATTGCATTTTTGACGAACGTTGCAGAACACGTGGGCCCTGATTCACGATATATCCATTTGGGCCTCACCTCTTCCGACATCCTGGACACGAGCTTTGCGCTTCTTTTGAAACAGGCCATGGACATAATCGTTCAGGATCTCCAGGAGCTTATGGATGTCATTCGGACCAGGGCAATGGAGCATAAGTATACGGCCATGATCGGGCGCTCCCACGGAATTCATGCAGAGCCAATAACCTTTGGCCTGAAACTGGCCGTATGGTACTCTGAAATGAAACGGAACTTGAAAAGGCTGGTTGAGGCGCGTGATGTCATCAGCTACGGAAAGCTTTCCGGGGCCGTTGGTACATTTGCCAATACTTCCCCAAAGATCGAAGCTCTTGTATGTAAAAAACTTGGGCTAAGGCCTGAAGAAATATCCACTCAGATTATCCAGCGCGATCGACATGCCCAGTATTTTTCAAGTCTTGCAATTCTCGCCGGGACCCTGGAAAAGATAGCTGTCGAGATACGACATCTTCAGAGGACAGAAGTCCTTGAGGTAGAGGAACCCTTTGCAAAGGGACAAAAGGGCTCTTCTGCCATGCCCCACAAGAAAAACCCCATTGGCTGTGAAAACATTTCAGGCCTTGCTCGCCTTGTGCGATCCAATTCCCTGGCCGCCATGGAGAACATGCCCTTGTGGCATGAGAGGGATATCAGCCATTCCTCTGTGGAAAGGGTAATCGCGCCGGACAGCACCATTCTCATTGACTACATGCTTCATCGTTTAACCGGAATTCTAAGAGGTCTGGTGGTCCATGCTGACCGGATGGCTGAGAACCTAAAAAAAATGAAAGGGCTTATATTTTCTCAGCAATTACTCCTGAAATTGGCCGGAAAGGGCCTTGAAAGGCAGACTGCCTATGTTATGGTACAAAGGAATGCCATGAAGGTTTGGGAGACCGGGCAGGAATTCAAAGCTCTTATCATGGAAGATCAAGAGATTGGCGGATATTTGAGTAAGACAGAGATCGAAGAGATATTTGACCTGGACTATCACGTGAAACATGTAGACGATATCTATGAGAGGGTGTTTTAGTGGAAATTAGAATTGCTGTGGGGAAAAATATCTTTGCATTTAGGGCTATTGCTGCTATTCTGATTATTTCAGGATTGATTATTGATGATTCCCTGCATTATTAACAAGTCCCGAATTTCTTTTGCGAACTTCGGTTTTATTTTCATTTTCAGCACAGCAGTATTTTTCTTTCTTGGCTGCGGTCTTGTTGAGCAGGAAGAGAAGAGTGTAGTCATCGTTGTTGGCTCCAGGCAAATCACCGCTGATGAGCTAACGAAGGATATGGAAGGCCTGAGTGCCGGAATGAATGTGCTGGAGAAGCACCAGGACCAGTATCGGGACCAGCTTGCTGAACAGTTGATATGCCATTATCTGATCATGGAATATGGCAAGGAAAAGGG
>JAUUWD010000146.1 GCA_030589225.1 Desulfobacteraceae bacterium
AAACCACAATATATGCGATGTCAGGCTGGATTATGGAACTGAGGTGTTGGGGGATTATAGGGTGGAGTAAGACAGGGCGTTAACGATCTGGAATTTATTGGAAATTGACGCCATTTGGGTTTAATCCGGGTAAACAAGTTCATTGAATCCCAGGGGCCTCTTTAAAACTATGAGCACAAATCTCAATGGGATAATACGCCAGAGGCGTACAAGTCCGGATTGCAGTAGACCCCATAATTGAATATCAGAATCGTATGAAAGTGTCCTTTTTTGGTCCGATTTTTTACGGGATGAGACGTCGAACTTCGCTAACTGAATGATAAAAACCTGAAAGCAAGGATGATGTATCTAAATAGTTATGCAATTTCTGCACGAACGTACCCCCTTACGTCCCTGGCAACTGGCCCGAAGGTGCTTGAGAAGAAACAGACAGATGATTGTTGCGTATATGTCTTCTTCATGGGTTTAACGCTGCTATTCAGCAAAAGCGTTTAGCTGCCGGCTGCAAGCGCCTGGTTGCGTGCCTGCTTTGTGAGAGACTTCTTTCAAGAAAGTATAATTCAATGGATATCTTGAAAAGTTTTCCGTTAACTGCGTTCAGACCTCTCCAATTTTAAAGTTACAAGGTTATAGCTGTCGGGGCATTGTAGTTGAATCGTATCACCGTCCCACCAAGGGAGATTCCCTCCAAATTGGAAAGTTGAAAGGTTGGGAAAGATATCATGATAAAAAAATCCACACAATCCCCCAGGATTATGACAACTGATCTCAAATGTATCACCTTCTTTATGACCAGCGCTGCATTTTCCTTTAACACTTGTAATTGTAGCAATAACTTTTTTGCCTATTTCTGGATCTTTTGCCATTTTTATTAACCCCCTTTTTTAAAAAAGAAAAGTACCTAACAAGGCTGTTGAAAAAGTCAAAATTGAGAAAGAGTTCTCCACCCTCATGGTTTAAATTCAACAAGTTGAGGCAATATCTATATCCTATTTGTTGTTTTATTCATTGCTAACCCCTGTGGGAACCAATTTCCTGCATCCGAGCACGAATGTATCAGTACTGATAGTCTGCTCTCACAGGACTGAACATATCCAACGCTCTGGCAGGGGTATCACCTGTCCTGGCACCGTGCTCCACACCGCCAGGAATGATGTAAGTATCCCCTGGCTTAAGCCAGCGTGTTTCCCCGTTGATGGTCATCTCCAACTCGCCAGAAATAACAGCACCGGCCTGCTCGTGAGGATGACTATGAGCGGGTACAGCAACGTTGGCAGCCAAATCGACAATGGATAACAGCATCTTGTTGCCCCAAAAGGTGCGAATGTGCACACCAGGGACGGTTTCTTTCGCTTCCCTGTTTTCTAAATCGCAAAAATATTGCATTTGTGCCTCCAATTTAGAGTTCAGTAATGTGAGTCTACAGCAGTATTTTGCCCAAAATGTTCTTCACAGCTTGTTGCGAGGGTGAACGCCCATCATTGATTACTCCCGTAACCTTCTTACCTTCAGCAATGCAAAGGGGGTAAGGGGGTTGGTTCCAAAACGATTTAAACATATTTCTCTATCTTTTTCATTTCATCGGAAACACCTCTCTTTTTCTGTTTTCCCCTTTGTGCCTTACGTGCCATAAATGAGCAACTGCATCGGATATATGATTTCCTATATTATCAATTAATTTGCTCATAATCATGTCCATTTCAGGTTAGTTTTTGAGGCAGTCGCGAAGCGGCGGCCTATCCAGTTATTGTAGCGTTTCTTTCTAATATCAAATCGAAAATTTCTTGACAACCAACATTTCAGTTTTATATATAATTTTTCGTTAGATAACATCAATCTTTGTACATTATACATAATCTGGATAAAAACATATGATACAGATCCCTTCTTGAGATTGCATGGTCGGATCTTTCATTTTGACATTCTAAATGTGCATGACTTGAGGTTTTTCAAATCAAAAGAGATCGATACCGAGGATGAAGATCAAGGTACAAGTGTATTTAAGGCGCTGGATACTGAATTGAAGGAGGGAGTCTTAGGGATTATTTTTGTGCATTTTGTGGCAAAATATTGTATTGGGCTATTTTCACTATCTTCAAATGATTGAATATTTTCGATTGAATATTGAATATTTAAGGAATTCTTTCAATTATAAAAAAAACTATAATAAAAATGACGGAGCGAATCCCGCCATATGGCAATAAAAAGATGCCATATGTCGAGATCTATTTTGTGCCATATGCCACTTATTGTATAAAGAGTTCAAGGTGTGTCATATGGCCCAATAGAAGGCGGGACACAAATATTCAATAGTCAATATTCAATAGTCAATTCCGGCTTGTCCGGGTTAGGAGGTTAGCGTCAAAAATCAAATCTCGCCCCGTTCCTTCATCTTTTTTATCTCTTCTTCCCTCAAAGCCCGCTTAAATATCTTCTCTGTTACTGTTAGAGGTAAGTCATCTCTAAATTCGATGATTTTGGGCACGGCATATGCGGCCATGTTTTCTTTACAATAGTCAATGATCCCTTGCTCACTCACCTTTCCCTTGGAATTTTCCCGCAACCGAATGAATGCTTTTATTCGTTCGCTGCCGGGTCTTTCCGGATCAGGAATGCCGATGGTCACGGCCCCCTCTACCTCCGGATGCCTGAATAAAACCTCATCCACTTCGATGGAATAGACCTTCATACCCGATACATTGATCATATCCTTGATTCGATCCACCACATGGAAATAACCATCATCGTCCATCTTGCCCAGGTCTCCGGTTTTCAACCACCCTCCGTCTTCAAGTCCTGAGCCCGCATCGGGCCAGTAACCTTTCATCAATTGAGGGCCCTTAACCCAGATCTCGCCCACCTCACCAAAAGGAACCTCTTCTCCCGTAACAGGATCCACGAGTTTCACCTCCGTATCGGGTACGGGCAATCCAACGCCAGGCCTGGTTGAGCTTGCAAAGCGGGTGACTTTCGAAAACACAGAAATATTTATATGGGTAGTTGGGCCGGTTTCAGTCAGGCCATAGCCTTCCGAAATAGGCATCTTTGTTTTCTCTTCCAGTTTTCGAGCCACCTCTGCCGGTAGCGGGGCAGCACCTGACATCACCATTACCGGCATTCGCCGTATTTTAATTTCCGGTTGTGCCAGCTTTAATAGTTGAGTGGGCACCATGAATAGCAAAAATGGACGATATTCATTCATCACACCAACAATCGATTCGGTATCCCTCGGATCCGGAATCAGGAATATCCTGAGCCCCCAATAAATGCTTGACTGCATCAGGTAATGTCCCATTGCATGAAAGATGGGAATTGCCAACATGGAAGAGGCGCTCCCCCTGTAAGTGGGAAGGGGAGACATCATCCAGGGAAGCCCCTGAAGGATATTAGTAAACCTTTGAAAATGCGTGAGCATGACCCCTTTGGGCACACCGGTTGATCCGCCGGTAAAAGCAAGAATGGCAAGATCCTCGGTTGGATTAATTTCTACGTTCGGCGCTTCAGGTTCATGGTCTAAGATCAGTTTTCTCAATTGGTAGGTGCCTGTTGTATCCTTTATTTCTTGAGATTCGGACGGTGAGAAGTCTTCAAGCGATGTGATAATTATATTTTTTATCCTGGTTTCCGCTTTTATTGAGTTTATCAGTTTTAGATGGGTATTTAGACAAATGATTGTTTCAGTCCCGGATTCTTGTGCCTGGTGTTTTAATTCCGGTGCCTTCAGTATAGGGCTACATGGGACAAGCACGGCCCCGGCCTTAAGAATGGCAAAATCGCTGATAATGAACTGAGGACACGTTGGGAGAAAAACGATGACCCTGTCTCCTTTTTTGACCCCGAGATTCGCCAGGGCATTTGCCAGGGCATCCGACTGGCGTTTCAGTTCGTGATATTTCATTCGTCTCCCCAGATAATGATAGGCGTCTTTTCCGGGGAATTGCGCTGCCGCCTCATCGAGAATCGCAAATAATGGTTTATTCGGGTACTCAATGGTTTTTTGTAGCTTGAAAGGTCCGAGTTTATAGCTCTTGAGCCACGGTTTATCCGCATATGAGACCATTATTTTTCATCTCCGTAAATTTGGCTGATAACATCATCCAGGCCCAGTTCTCTCAGTTTTTCCGGAGTTGGCTTGCCCGTAGTTTTATCCCAATTGCGAAACTCGTAGTAGGGATTCAGATAAATTTCCAGGTTGTTAACATGACCAGCGGCAGGACCATCGGGAAGGGGCTCTTCCAATAATCTTTTGGGCAGCGTATCGTCAGCACGACTCTGTCCCTCTCTTACATTAAAGGCCCTCTCCAGGTTATAAATTCTTTCGCCGGTTTTTCTAAATTCCTCGACTCCGAATTTCCAGCCGGTCAGGGCCGCAATGATGCCCGCCCATTCCTCGGTATCCAAAGTCATCCCCATGAACTTACAACATCCGGCAGCATCAAAAACCGTCAAAGCATCTTCCATGTCTTTGACAACCTTAGCCTCTTGCGGATTTTCCTGAAGCGGGTCCTCGATTTCGCTTTCTTCCACCACCAGGAACGGACTGGCAAGAAAAGTCGGACCCTGGACATAGGCGGTGACATGGTCACCGCCACGATTGGCGGTCGCAAAGGCCAAACCGGTAATCTTAGCTGCTCTTGAATCATAAGCAGGCAGCTCAAGGCCCTTTACATTCATGGCAAACCTTTCCGAGTCGTGGCCCAATCTCTGCGCCATGATCCTGGTTCCCTCAGCCAGAAGATCTCCTACACCCTCCCTTTTGGCAATCATGTGGACAAGCTCTATCATGGTTTCGGAATCGCCAAACTCTATTTCCATCCCCCCGGCATCATCCTTTTTCAGGATTCCTTTTTCAAAGCATTCCATGGCGAAGGCGATGGTGCTACCGCAGGAAATGGTGTCGAGGCCATAATCATTACAAAGATACCCAGCCATAGTAATCGCTTCCAAGTCTTGAACGTCACACATAGATCCAAATGTTCCGACGGTTTCATATTCCGGGCCTTCGCCTTTTCTACCGATGTTCGGGCCATTTCTGATTTCTGAAACCCGACCGCATTCGATGGGGCAGGCAAAGCAACCGGTCTGTTTCACAAGAACCTTTTCGCTTAGGGCCTCACCATTTATCTCGTCTGCAAAGGGGCATACACCTGTCTGCCAGTTTCTGGTGGGTAATCCTCCACACACATTGACCATGTCCAAAACCAGGTTTGTTCCATACGCCTTTAGACCTGCGCTTAAGATACTTTCGTTAAGTAGCTCGAATTGTTTCTTGGATACTTTCTGAAAAACCCCCGTGTCAGCGATGTCGATCTTATTGGTCCCCCTGACTGCGATCGCCTTCAATTTTTTGGAACCCAT
>JAUUWD010000049.1 GCA_030589225.1 Desulfobacteraceae bacterium
CGCTGGTACTTACCAGATACTCTTTTGGTATTAAGTTTCGCTGAGTTTTCAGATAAAATAGACAGGAAAATTACTCCCGCGGGGGTTCATGCAAAGCTTAGCCACAAAATTGCGATAAATTCATTTGACTGGTGTATGACGCGACTGAGTGCCGTAAGAGCCTTTAGTCCAAATCCGCTGGCAGCGGTGCCTATTCCACTGATTCCGGCCAGCGGGAAGGATGCCTTGCATTTTGGATTGAACTTCCAATCGAACTAAGAATGAAGACACGATGATATCTAAATCTGTATACGTGGTTGATGATGCACAGGCCGCACGGGATATAATATCTATGGCACTCAAAAAAACCTGTCATGTTAAATCCTTTCCATCGGCGGAAGCTGCGATTGATGCCATGAGTAGCGCTCCCCCTGATCTGGTGCTCCTTGATATCGGGCTTCCCGGTATAAGCGGGATTGAGGCGTTGGTACAAATCAAGAGGTTCTATCCTGATATGATCGTCATCATGATGAGTGCTTATGATGATGAGAAAATTGTTGTTTATGCAATGAGTCTGGGCGCTTACGATTATCTGGTAAAACCCCTTCAGATGGTCGTTTTGATTGAGATTGTTCAAAAAGCCCTCTGGACGACTACCGAATGAGTAAGGAGGTTTAGGGACACCAGAGACATACCTCCCAGGGAGCTCTATCCTTGGCGCAATGGGCAAGGGAACTTTTTCCGCTTTTATCTGACTGTATCTTAAGATGGGGAACAAATGAAGAGCGATCTAACCGCAGAGTTACATAGGGCCAAAGAAACAGTGTTTCTTATAGATGATGACGAAATGGTTGCCGATGTGAGTGAACTGATACTCAAGAATTCCGGTTACGATGTCGTCAGTGCTAAGAGTGGAAAAGAGGCCATAGAAGTCTATAAAGAAAACCATAGCAGGATTGATATGGTCATTCTGGATATGATCCTGCCTGACATGGGTGGTGGGGATACTTATGACAGACTGAAAGAAATCAACCCAGGGGTAAAGGTCCTGCTGGCGAGCGGATATGACATAGATTACCAGGGCAGAGACATAATGGAACGTGGCTGTGATGGTTTTATCCAGAAACCATTCAATATGAACGAGCTGTTAGAAAAAGTAAGGGGGATTCTTACCTCAAAATAGGATGTGTTTTCTCTATTCTAAACAGGCCATTCGAAATGGCTGTTTTCGGCCAGGGTGGCCAGAATCAGTATTTGGTTGGCATCAAATAAAGCACTATCGGGGATAGGAGAATAGAACTGTGAGTCGAAATGATTTTGAACAAGGCATTCTTAAGGCTGTTGCAGACGAGGGAATGAACCTGTTCTTATTGGATGGAACAAAATGGAACATCAAGCCCGAAGACATATCAACGGTGCTCACTTGGGTTCCGGGAGCAACGTTAAGGATAGCAATTTTGATTGAGGAATCGCTTTATCCTTATATGTTATATCATACTGGAACGGGTAGTTACGTGAGAGCGAGGAAAGAGCAATAGGTTTGCTTGAGGGATCATTTTGTCAATCAACTCATGTCGGATCACCAAACCCGGCCCTCATTATTGCTTGTCTTGATTAGAGAGTGAAAGACTTATGAGGTGATAATAAATAATATGAATAACCCAGGTATGCCCAAAAAAAGAGAATCGGGGGGTGATGATGAATACACCCCCCTGGCTAAAGGTTAATTCCAACAGGCACCTGGGCCATAACCGCGCATATGACGACCGTAGCCCATGCCACGACCATACCCCATGCCAAATCGGCCCTCAGGAACTGTCTTGCCTGCCTCAATTTCATAGGTAAGCCTTTTTTCATCCAGCTGTGCCCTGAGATCATTTATATCTTTCTGAATTTCTTTTGCCTTTTTGACATCAGGATCTGAGCTATTGAGCAGATTGCTGAGTTCAGTTGACTTTTTCCAGAGCTTGTTTCTTAGATCTGCAGTTTCATTATAGTATTCCTGATCGAGCTTATCTATTTTGTTCCACTGACCCCTGGATAGCTCACTGTCTCCTCTCCCATATTGCTGGGAGTAACCCCGGCTCCTATCTTCATAGCCCATCATGTGGTGACCTCTTCCCCAACTTGGCCACCAGGCAAGTGCCGGAATGGCTAAAGCTAATACCAACAATGAAATCCCTGAAATGGTTATAATTTTTTTCATGATACTGCCTCCTTAATGGATTTTGTCTTTCTGGTATTTATATTAAGCAAGAGGTATGCCACAATGTGGTACTACAATTTAACTTGTTGATATTGTTTGAGTTGTTTGGTTTATTGTTTTTGGAATTCATGATTTTTAATGAAAAGGAAGCAGTGAACTGGGTAATAAGTATCCATATTGCTGTAGTCGACATGGGTAATAAGTATCCATACATAGATATTTATTTAACAAAGGAGAGCGATTTATGTTATTATCTTTCGTCATGTATGGCCTTAAACGTTCGGATATTTTAAGGAATCAATATCATGAAGCAGATTAACCCTTCAGACCTTACAAGAAAAAGATACGACCGGCTTGCGTTTATCTATGATCTCTTTGAGTATCCTATGGAATGGCTCAGGTTCGCTTCGTGGAGGGCGGTCCTCATGAATAAGGTCAAGGGTAGACAGGTCTTAGAAGTGGGAGTCGGCACCGGAAAGAATCTCCCCCATTACCCAAGAGATATAAAAGTCATCGCTATAGCTCTAAGTCCGCGTATGCTTGAAAAAGCAAAAAAAAGGGCCTTGGGTCTTTATTTTAATGTGGAGCTGTTGGAGATGGACGCACAGTATCTGGCATTCCCTGATGATCACTTTGATACAGTATTTGCAACATTTGTCTTCTGCTCAGTCCCTGACCCTGTTTTAGGACTTAGGGAACTCAGAAGAGTCTGCAAACCGGGCGGAAGACTGCTCCTACTCGAACATATGCGGCCTGGCAATCCACTACTTGGGTTCATCTTTGATATACTTAATCCTATGGTGGTGCGAATGATGGGTGCTAACATTAATAGGAGAACCTTGGAGAATGTTCTTAAAGCCGGATGGCGCATCAAAGAAGAAGCGCTACTCTCCTCGGATATCGTGAAGTTAATTCATGCTTAATATTAGCCATTAATATCGTCCTGTTTATTCTTTCATAAATACAATAAAGAATATTTGTCAGAGCCATGTAGCCCTATCAAAGGGGTCCTTCTTTGACAGGTCCAGACTTGACGTTTAGGGCAAGGTTCAACCGGTACTACTGGAGGATGTACCCCAACTCAAACTCGTGGTAATTAGATTACAACACAATTCGTGTACCTAGAAAGGCAGAGCTATTCGGCTCTGCCTTTTCCATTTTTAACGCAATACATTGTTTAGGTGGATTTCGCCCTTTGGCTTTCCTTTACTTCTATGATCCTTCAATCCATCACTTTTAAAGGTTTCTTCCGCTAATCAAAAGCAAATTCGATGGCCAGATTTTATAGTGACAATGTCCTTGACGCAAAAGGGGAATTACCCTATAATCCTTCCTCGAATAAGCAATTTCTTAACAATTTAATCAATTTTAATTTTGGAAGGATAAATTATGCCAGAAAATCGCAATGAGGGTAAAGAACCTTTATGGATGCTCATCGAAAAGCAGATTCAAAAATACACTGACGAGGATTTTACCGAAGCAAACAGCCTGGCAACCTCAAGGAAAATTGCCGAAGAGCTGGATAAAACCGGCTATAATGTGTCGAAACACGGTGGTAACTGGATGCAGTTAACAGCGGCGGTAAAAGCACGCAACCGGGTTGGCAGGCCGTTTATGCAGGATTTTAACCAGGCGGTTTCCGCGCTGGGCCTGGATGACATCAAAGACACCTACGCCACCGCCATGAAAATAATTGCTGACCTGGGTAGAGATTGGCCCTCCTTTTTAGCTTCAGAACACAGAGCCGATGTGGATGAAATTGTTGGAAATAAAAAAATCGAGTTGATGATAGCAAGGGCCAAAGAGCTCTCCGGTGAACCGAGAATACGCTATCTCATCTCCGAATCGTTTGAGCCTCAAGCCATAATGGAGGCTTTAGGTGTATCAGAAGAAGAATACAAAAGCGTAAAATCCAAAGTGGACGCAGAACTCGCCGAAAAAGCAAGAGTTCAGGAGTTATTTGCCGCTGTGAAAGACGCTTCGCAAGAAGATAAGATTAAACATCTCCTCAACAACAACGCAGCAGACGAACTCATCACAGAAATTGGCGGCATCGAGCAATCCGCAATTGATGCAGTGAAAAAGGCCATGGAAGAAGAGCTGGCGGAAAAGAAGAGAAAAGAAGAAGAACTGGCCGCCAAAAAAGCGGCTGAAGCGGCAGGTCCTACTCTGGAAGATATCGATTCGGACGATATGCTCGAATACATCGAAGGAATCCGGGAAATCCTGGAATTTTCTGATGTGGAAAAGGATATCCGAACAATGTGCGAACAGAGTTCTCTTCCCAAGGCCCTGGTAGACATCGCGATTTCTGATCCGGACAAACTGGATGAACTGGAGAAGGAAGCCGGGGGATAATCTGCAGCCTTTCCACATTTGTGTTCTTACAAGCCGGGATTTTCAGTGATTCCGGCTTTTATTTTTTTCCTCCATAATTCTCCAATCTATTAATTTTAAAGGTTTCTTCCTCTAATAAAAAGCAAATCCGATGGACAAATTTTATAGGTTACGATAAGTAGCTTGGGATTTAAGGTTTATTTGGGTTATGTTTCGGGTTTAGTTATGTTGTGAGTTTACACATTATATTTTCTTTGGATTTAATTCTTATTCTTTCAAAAGGATCTCTCCTAAAGCCTTTCCCCATTTTTTTCATCTTACCCAAAAATAATTTAGAAATTCATTTACAATTGATCTGATTTTTATTCAACCGTCACAAGGGAGCTCGGATCAGTTTATGTTTTCTCCCTGAGGGAAACTATGAAACGGAAGATCCGATGCGCAAATCGAAGACAAGAGTTGTTTTTCATCTAATCAAGGATAATCATATGAGTTATCATTTTTCAGGGCAATAAAAAGAGAAAGCCCGAAGGGGCAACTTCGGGCTTTCAAGGAGGCTTCGCAAAAAACCGGAAGCCCAACACAAAAAGCAACTCATTTTACTATGGCTTCTGGCTGATTTCAAGCTCGGAGGCCACTTTTTTTTGTTATTAATCAAGATTGAGTGTCGTTGGTGCCACCTCCTTTTCTGTATTTGTCGTCGATGCTTTAGGGGGCAGGCCTATTGTAGTGATGAATGCCGTATAGCCGGCAAGCGCCGTGCCCACCGAGAGTCACAGAGACGATACCGTCAGAGCCCCAAAGGTAAAAGAGCCCACCGTGAAGCGGAAAACCGCCGCCGTTATGGTTTAAGTCAAAAAAATCAAAAAAAGATGGATGATGGGACTTCAACAGGCTTATCCAGGGGGTGTAAAGTGCTCTCAGCAAGTGTTCAATCGATTCTATTGGGGTTAGGCAGAACCGGACGTTGCCACTGCTGTGGCAGTTGGGGAGTGATTGTGAAGCAATTTCCCCGTCGAGGCTATGGCGGTGGAAAATACAAAGTGCAAATGTTGTAGAAAAAAGGAGGGTAGTCATGGTTGAAAGAAGGCTCCTTTGTCCTGATCGGGTTCGTAAAATCAGTGGCAGCTTTGCCTTTATCGAGCATCGGTTTTTACGGGATGGTTTCTGGGCCAGTCTCAGTCAGTATGAACTTTTACTTTATCTATTTCTTGTCATTGCAGGGGATAGAAAAGGCATCTCCTTCTATAGCTATGATAAGATCTGCACTCTCCTTAGGGTTTCAGTGGATAAGCATATTCTTGCAAGAAACTCTCTGATCGAAAAAGACCTCATTGCCTTTGATGGAGAGTTTTTTCAAGTCTTATCCCTTCCGGAAAAAGTCATTAAGTCTTCTTGCCTCCCTTTAAAAACCCCGGAGGAAATGGAAAAACATGACCCTGCCACCGTCCATCAACTCATTATGCATTCCTTAGGAGAAAACCATGACTGATAAAAGCACTCAGATGTTGAAACAGGCTACCCGTGATTATCTTCAATGGATGAAATCCATGCAGAGCAGAGGCAGTATAAAATTGATGCTCTATGGCCTTGTCTTGGTCGATTTTATTGATTTCGTAAAAGAGAAAAATGTTCTATGGGAAGATATTTTTACCCTCCATACACTGAAGGAGTTTCGAAAATATTCCGGCACTAATAACCCATCAGATGCCATAAGAGGCCTATCCCTTTATCTTTTTAACAATGGAAGAATATCTCAGCCCTTATGCAGGCCCTATTATCAGATCGATTTACCCGAGATCTATGATCAATATCTCATCTACCATGAACAGAGCCGACAGGTCCCCTATAGCCAGATCAAGCCTATAAGAAGAGTGCTTACCTCTTTTTATGACTTCCTGCAAAGGTTACATATCGAACTTGCCGACATAAAAACCGATCATATTGAGGCTTTCATGGCAGAGTGTCGTAAACGGTTAGCCCCTGTTACATGCAAAGTCTACCGTTATTATCTTCGAGGTTTTCTGAAATATCTCTATCATGAGCTAAAAATATTACCACAAGATCTGGCACCCCTGGTTGTAGGAGCCCGCTTGTTTGATAAGGCTAAATCACCCAATTTTTTGCATCCTCAAGAATTACAAAAGCTCTTCTCAAACCTTAAACTTACCACCCCTACCCATATAAGAACTTACGCCATGGTTCATCTTGCCTACTTTATGGGTCTTCGCCCTGTGGAGATAAGCAAGATCAAACTCGATGATATTTGCTTTAAAAAAAAAGAATTAACACTTCAAAAAAGAATGGAAAATAATATCATGATACTTCTTGTGTCTGATAAAACCATCAAGGCCATAGCTGCATATGTCCTCAAAGCCAGGCCAAAGAAGAGTAAATACAGAAACCTTTTCTTAAGTTTGAAAATCCCTTATAGGCCAATAAACCCTGGAACCGTGATGCGCTGCATATCAAAGGTTATGAAAGAATCAGGTCTTTTTTCTCCAGTTTATTCGCTGAGACATAGTTATGCTCAGAACCTCATCAATGCAGGAGCAACAATCTATGAAAGTAAAGAGATGCTCGAAGCCCTCAAAGCCAATACAGGCCCTTAAGTTGGATCAGAAACAAAAGTACAGTCACATCGCAAACCTTACTCAGCAATCCCTTTGGGAGGGGCAAAGGTGATAGATCAAGAGATCCAGACATTAAGGCAAAACATCGGGGATTTTATCGATTGGATGAACTCCATATCAAGCACGGACAGCAAAATCAGACAGCGCTATGTCCTTGTTCTGGACAGCTTTCTCAATTTCATTCGAAGCAAAAAAACGGCCCACAAGGAAGGATTCACCCTCAATGTTGCTACATACCTCAACAGCCAGGAAAGCATCGATCCTCCTAAAGGAACTACAAAACATCCAATCCCTTTACCCGAAGTCTATGACCAGTACCTGCTTTACCATCAACAGAGCCTACAAATGTCGGACAACACCCGCAGACAAATAAGATATCTTTTGGTCCGTTTTCATGAGTACCTCGAAAGGTTTCAAATTGAGCTTTCCTCTTTGAAGATTGAACACATTGATGCATTCATGGCAGAGTTCAAGATAAAGCAAACCGCCCTCAGGATCTACCGCTCTCACCTTCGTGGCTTCTTGAAGTATCTGTATCATGAGCAAGGGATCATCAAAAAAGACCTTGCACCGTTGCTTGTCGGACCCCGGCAGTTTGCCAAGCAGAAACCACCCAAGTTCTTGAGACCCGAAGAAGTCCAAAAATTCTTTTCCTCTCTTGGACTCTCCACCCCTGTGGAGATTCGAACCTATGCGATTGTTCATCTGGCCTACTTTTTGGGCCTCAGGCCTGTTGAGATCAGCCGGATCACGTTCGATGACCTCTTGTTCAGTAAGGGGGATCTGAGCCTTCCAAAAAGAAAGGCCGATAACCCCATCACCCTTCCCGTCCCTGAAAATGTTCTCAAGGCCATAGCCGCATATGTTCTGAAAGCCAGGCCAAAGAGTCCGGACCGGCATCTTTTCCTAAGCTTCCACTTCCCCTATAGGCCTATGAGCCCAGGTAACGTGGTTGGCTATCTCTTCAGAATCATGAAAAAGGCAGGACTTGCCGCATCAGGCTACTGGCTTCGGCATACCTATGCTCAGAACCTCTTGCAGATGGGTCGATCGATCTTTGAGATTAAAGAAATGCTGGGTCATGACAACATTAATTCCCCCAGATGTCACAACTACAGCCCAGCAAAATTTGAACGATAGTACCTTCCGGATTATTCACCCTTTCCATCCATTAAAAAATGCAGAATTTGAAATAGACGCTATTGTGACACTACCTGGAGAGCGTCGTGTTTTCTTCTACAATCATAAGGGGCGCAAATCTTCCGTACCGCTTGATTGGACAGACATTGAACCGCAGGATTCATTCGTTGTCGTTTCTGCGGGACGCTCTTTGTTCCGAACCGAGGATCTTCTCGGATTGGCTCGTCTTCTTGGTGAAATAAAAGCGGGAACAGCTAATGCACAAGTATTATGATCAAAAGTGTAGTAAAGGTAATTATGCCGCATATGTTAAGAAGAATATGCCGCAAAAATTCCATTACACGCGGCTTAATCTCTCGCAAAAATCATATAAACCTTCATTAATTAATATGTTGTCGAAGATTTCTCTTGATTTTATCAAATTAATGCGGCATAATAAAGTTATCAAATTAATTGGGTGCGACATAATTATAGAAGGAGGGAGGAGAATGA
>JAUUWD010000163.1 GCA_030589225.1 Desulfobacteraceae bacterium
CCACACACAGGTAATGATTCTTGACAAACACCTGCCCTCTTCTCACGATGTGGACTCCGTAAGGGCATATCTCGACACATTTCCCGCAGGCAATACAGTCACTGCTCCGGTGAAGCCGATATTTTCCAATAGGATTTCGGAAACGTGACGGCGTTCTTCTAAATTCTGGAGAGCGAAACTCATTACCACTATTCAAGTTGGCATCCCTCCTCAACCTGTCCCAAGGATTCAAAAGTGGACCTGTCAAGCTCTTCAAAAAACATGGCTCGACCTGTCTCTCCCCGTAAGCGCCTGGCATCTCTGATACCCATGGCGCCCATCACTTCAAGCAATTGGTTGTGCCAGGCACCAAGAAGGTTAACGACGCGCGCTGCTACCCAGCCTGACGAGGCATCGTCTATTTCTACCGGGCAAGGCAGGCCTTCAGTGCATCGCCGGCACATCCTGCACTCAAGGGCTATAAGAATAGGAAAATCAACAAATACCGCGTCTGCCCCGCATAGCATGGACTTGGCCACATGTTCGGCCATGGAAAGCCCTCCGCTTGCCAGCAGGGTCAGATTGTCTCGTACCCCTTCATCAACAAGCTTCATATGCACCGAACGGATTCCGTCTTTCAAGTACCGGGTTTCGTCATCCAGGAACCGGCCATCCGAGCTCCCTTCAAGATGAATAATCGAGATGCCTTTTCTTGTGAGTGAAAGGGCTTTTTCCTCTATTCCTTCGGCCATGGGTATTTTTACCGATATCAAGACAGCAGAATATAACTTTTTTATGTCGCTGATAGTTTCTTCCAAATTTTCAGACCACGGAATCTCTATGACTCGCACCCCTTTCGGCATGGAAACAGATTCGGGTCCTTCGGGCAAAACCGGCATCAGCCATTGACCGAAATTATCTAATGATGCATTGATTTTTTCCTGCGGGAGTGTCATCAAGGTCCCGATACGACGCGCTGCCATGGCCCAGCCTTTAATAATTTCATCGCTCAATGCGCCAAAAGCCGGGAACTTCATGAAAATCGGGAGTGGAATACTCGTAACAAGGGGTTCATCACCGTCAAGTTCCCCGGATTCGCTAAACCTTAAAAATTCAGGGGTTCTTCCCAGGTCTACTGCAGTGCTGATATATTCACGTCCGTGAATGCCATCCCTTGTAGGCCGGACAATCTCGGACATATCGGTCCACATTGAATCAAAGCCCGGTCCACTGAAAGGTCCTGGATAGCCCGCTCCCGATATCGGGATCTTCCCGGTTTCCGCCTGATACCACAGGCTGGAAATAATATCAGGAGTCCAGTAGGGATCTCCAAGGGCCCTGTATTCCGGATTCATGGACTTATGGATCAGCTCCCTGGGACAACCTTGCACACACCTTAAGCAGTTCATGCACTGGTTGTCGATGGAGTCGATCATCTGACGGGGATCAAGACCGCGGTTATCGTAAACGCCGTATACGCACATTGTCTTTACGCACACAGCGCACTTCAGGCAGCCCTCCTCCCACGCTATAATTCCCGATCTGATGACCGGCTCAAAGCGATGTGGGGCTGGCTGGGTATGTATCGTATATTTTGCAGGCATTTAAGAACTCTGATTTCGGTTTGGCCGGTTTTGCCCGTTTAGTCCGTTGAAGTGGTACAATTTCGCAACTTCTATTTGCTTCTCAAATATCTATTTTCATTTCACCCATCTTTGGGGGACGGGAAAATCCGAAATTCGAATATCGAAACTCGAAACAAATACAAATGACAAAAATATCAATGACCAAAAGGAGAAATGGTCGTATCATAAGGTTTTCGTTTAGAATTTTGAAAATTCGCATTTCGATATTGTTTCGTATTTCGTATTTCGATATTCGGGTTTTTTAAGTTTGTTCCTGTGATTTGATGATATGATAAATTGCCAAAATCAGGGACAGAATTTATGAGACACGGTACTAGACCGGTCTCGGCAATAACCCTGCCCTTTCCACAATCTCTCCAACCACCTCTTCCCATTCAATGGCCATGATATGGCCGCCTTTACCGCCTGGTGTTTCCTTCAACCTTTCAATGGTCTCAACGCAGATTCGTATACCTTCTTCGCGCTGTTTATCCCTGGGAACACCATCCATCCTTTTTATGACCCCATCCGGGACATCCATACCAGCGACCTTGTTCTTCATGTACTTGGCCATGCCAGGTGATTTTAGAGGGGTGACACCACCGAGGATAAATGCCTTTTCAGTAAGACCCCTGTCCCTGGCCATATTTATCCATGTCTCAAATCTCTTTAAATTATAAATACATTGTGTCTGTATGAAGTCAGCTCCTGCCATTATCTTTTTGGAAAGACGGACAGCCCTGAACTCCAAAGGATCTGCAAATGGGTTGGCGGCAGCACCAATAAATATATCAGGGGGCATGTTTAAGGCATCACCGCCAAGTATGGTCCCATTATCCCGCATTGCCTTCACTGCCTGGACAAACTGGATAGAATCCAGGTCAAATACGCCCATGGCCTGGGGCTGGTTCCCGAAAATCTGGTGATCGCCAGACAGGCACAATACATTCCTTATTCCGAGGGCTGATGCACCCAGAATATCAGACTGGAGGGCTATTCTATTCCGGTCTCTCACTACCATCTGCAGGACCGGATCAAAACCTCCGGTCTTAAGCAAACTGCAGGCCGCCAGACTGGACATGCGCACAATAGCAGTCTGGTTATCCGTCACATTGACGGCATCAACCTTATTCTTCAAGAACTTTGCCTTTTTGAGCACAGACTCAGGATCCGCCCCCTTTGGAGGACCACATTCAGCAGTAACTGCAAATTTTCCAATCTCAAGGACTTTTTTCAGGTTGCTCATGCGCTTCACTCCTGATGATGTAACATCTCAATAAGTCAGGATATTGACCCCTGCTGATCTTCTCTGATAATTTTTCTCGGCCCGGCCCCCTGCTTCTTGGACCAATCTTTGGGCGGGTAGATCATCTCAAGCCTGTCTAATGCGCCAAAGTTCGTCAAACGGTCGATAATCAGTTGCCAGGCACAGGGGACTTCCGGGTTTACTTCGCACTTCCCGTCCATTGACCCGCCGCATGGCCCGTTAAGAAGTTGCTTTGAACAACGCGTCAGCGGACAGACCCCGCCAAAGAAATAAAGCATGCAATCACCACATCCGATACAACTCTCCACCCAGTATCCCTGATCCTTGGTCTCGCCTATAAATTCCGTGTTCAGGGCCGGGATTACGGGCACCTCAGGGTACATGTCGGCAATGGCCTGTACCCCGGCGCCACAGCCCAGGGACAGGATTGCATCGTATTGGTCAATGACATCATCTAATTGAATGACAAATTCTTTTACACATTGACGATCTATGGTTTTTTCGGAAATATCGACATCTTCCCCATTCATCTTGCCCGCCATACGAAGGGTCGACGCAAGCATTGCCGTCTCCTTTTCTCCACCGGCCGCACACTCAGCCACGCAGGAACCGCAGCCCAGGGCAAGGATCCGTTTATAAGGGACGATCATCTCCCTTATCTCGTCAATGGGTTTCTGTTCAGCAGTAATCATATGACATATCTCCTAATTATTTGAATAAGGTTGTACTTGAACGAAAAGTCATATTCAGCAAAATCCGATATGGGTTTCGTCCCACCGGACTCAACCCATCCTACTTATTTTGTCCAATACCGGTGATGATTGCAATTTGTGCGTCATCTCAAAGACCTCCCTGGCCAATTGAACCAATGATTTAGGATTATCTTTTGAGCCAACAATTATCCCAACACGTTCTGGTTCCAGTCCGATATCAGTAATGATGGCCCTGGTTCTTTCTACCCGTTTTTTGGCCCTGCGGTTTCCCTCGAAATACCGGCATTCACCTTCAGGGCATGTTATCACATAAGCCATATCGGCGAACTCCTCCAATGCTTTCAGCAGATGAATAGGCTCCAATCTTCCACTGCAGGGAATAGGAAAAAGCCGTATGTTTTTGCCGTATTCTTTCTCTATGGCAAGTCTTTCCTGCTCACTGCTTCCAGGGACTTGCTGGCAATAAAAAAGCGCCAGGCAGCGCTTCTGCATATCGGTCATGCCCGGAATAATTCCTTTCGTAGTACTTCAATAAAGATCCAAGCCCATCGAAGATCCCGCTAAGCGGGGGAGGACGTGGCTTTGATCTGGTCGCAGAGGGAACCCTTGAGACTCAGTACTTGAACCCGAGGAGTAATGGAGTAATGGAGTGCTGGAGTAATGGAAAAACTGATTCCTGGACCTCGGCGGGATTTCAAATGCCGTTAAACACAAGTCCCCAAATCTGTTTTGGACGATTTGCGTTCACAGACGAAATGGTTAAATTGATGTTTCGTCAAACGCACTCTTCAGACAATCAAGCTTGGACGTAGCCCAATACTCCATTACTCCAACACTCCCCTTGCTACGCTGTCCAGGCAGAGCCATCTGGCTTTGACCTGGCCCAGAGTACCAAGTTTTTCATGTCAGAATAAAAAAGACGCCTTTCCCGTCAAAAGGGATACCGACGTCTTTGTCTTTTCCTTTGCTTAATTCAGGCGCTTTCATACGCCATTGTACGAAGCCGCTTCAAATATAGTTCTTTAAATTTAGATGGATTTGGCACGGTTGTCAAGAAAAAAACCAGAAAGATCCAAGGTGATACCTCAATTGAGTCAAACTCAATTGAGGTGGTACTTGGTATCCGGTACTGGGTACTGTACTGGTTTAGAGGAATATTCTTCATTTTTTATATCTCTATCAGGGAAGAAATACAAAATAAGACGTGAAACGCCTTAAAACCAATACCAGATAGCCAATACCCAATACCACCTAATTGAGCATCACTCAATTAGGGTGATATGTAAGCCCCAACAAGTTAGGTTAAATCAAATTTTGCAGTTACGCAGTGGATTCCCGTCCCGCGCCTTTTGCGCAAAAAAATTTTTGTATAGCCGGGAAAGCCTTTGCTGTAAAGGCGCTCAGAAGAATGAACGGCGATTTAACTTTTTACAACCTGTTTGGTTCCGGCGTATCCTGCTTAAGAATTAAAAGATTGAGGGATTTGGAGATTGA
>JAUUWD010000246.1 GCA_030589225.1 Desulfobacteraceae bacterium
GGCGACCAGGCTCATACCCCTGGCAGCATTTCCGGCAAAACATTGGATTGCCATATCCGCCATTATGTTACTGCCATCTTTTATGTTGGCAGTCTCTCTAAAGGGTGAGTCCGTACCGCCTGTATCATGATGATCTCTACCCATCATTACAGGGCCTATTTCGCCGTTTCTAACCATTTCGTTGAATCTAAGGGCTATTTTCGTTCTTCCCAGGGCATCCTGATATAATATCCTGGCCTGTGTTCCCACTACAAGTTCGTTTTTATCAGCATCCCTTATCCATAAATAATTGTCTCTA
This sequence comes from Desulfobacteraceae bacterium, assembly GCA_030589225.1. Taxonomy (GTDB): domain Bacteria; phylum Desulfobacterota; class DSM-4660; order Desulfatiglandales; family Desulfatiglandaceae; genus 4484-190-2. The sequence continues at coordinate 299 of JAUUWD010000246.1, forward strand.
TCCTGGAATCTTCTATCAGGATCTATGCATTCCATTGCAGCCTTATCAGTTTTTTTAAGATCTTCTCTTTTACCACTCAACCAGACCCACAGAAAAGGACCATAACCGTAATCAAAGAAGAGCGGACCCATAAGATCTTCAACATAGGATGGGAATATGAACCCGTCCATGGGATTTTCACCGTTTTTACAGATTTCTTTCACGCCCGCATCAAACACGGCTTTTAAAAAACTGTTTCCATAATCAAAAAAATAGGTGCCTTGATCAACCAGGGCGCTGATCATTTGATAATGGTGTTTCAATGAACGATTGACGTGTGTTTTAAATCGTTCAATATCGGTCCTTAAAAGTTCAGTTCTTTCCTCAAAGGTCAATCCTTGAGGGCAATATCCACCATCATAAACGGCATGACAGGATGTCTGGTCAGACAGTAAATCTATTTTTATATTGTTATTAACCGCATACTCCAACAGGTCCACGATGTTTCCGTAAAATGCGATGGCAATGCCTTCTTTTTTATCCTGATATTGTCTTGCCAATCCAAATGCTTCAGCCGGATCCTCTACTATCCTGCTCACCCAACCCTGTTCATGTCTCGTTTGAATTCGGGAATAATCGACCTCCGCAATGATCCCTGCACCATTTGTAATCTCAACGGTTTTGCCCTGTGCCCCGCTCATTCCGCCCAGACCCGACGAGACAAAAAGATATCCGCTCAAGTCCTTATCAGGGGCTATGCCCAGTTGTGACCTTCCGGCATTTAAAAGAGTGCTGTAGGTCCCGTGTACGATTCCCTGTGGCCCGATATACATCCAGCCTCCGGCGGTCATCTAGCCGTAGTTCGCAACACCGAGTGACATGGCCCTGTTCCAGTTTTCCTGATCATCAAAAAGCCCAACCATCAACGCATTGGTGATGATAACACGTGGGGCTTCCAGCGTCGATGCGAACAGTCCCAGAGGATGACCGGATTCAACAACAAGTGTCTGTTCCCGTGTCATTACTTCCAGATATTGTTTTATCAGCCTGTACTGCATCCAGTTCTGACATACCTGGCCCGTCTCGCCATAGGTAACAAGCTCATACGGATAAAGCGCAATATCAAAATCCAGATTGTTATCTATCATTACCTGAAAGGCTTTACCTTCAATACAGTGGCCCGTGTACTCATCGATGGGTTTCCCTTTTATCCTTTCTTCCGGCCTGAAGCGGTAACCGTAAATTCTACCGTTTGTCAAAAGCTCATCCAGAAATTCTGGCGCTAATGTCATATGCCATTTTTCAGGGATATATCGTAATGCATTTTTCAGAGCGAGCTCAGTTTCTTTCTGTGATAAGGTAAAATCTCTTTTGGGTGCCCTCCTGACACCTTCGACAAATTCAGGCATATCAGGCAACTCACCATATATTTCTTCCAGTTTAATCGTCATGGAATCTGAAATATCGATGTTATTGATCATTTGATTGTCACCCCCGTATACAATTTGCGTATTGTAATTTATCCTCAATTGCATTATCGCTTAAAAGCTGATAATAATTCAATAAACATTTGAGCCCTGGAGACCATAACCCACAATTTGTGACCCAATGTATTAGTGTCTGAACGAAAACTAGGGATTTTTTCCAAGATCAAGGAAGGTGAAAATTATAACCACAGGAATACATTGAGTATTTCGAGGATTATAATTTGAGCCTGACGTCCCGCTATTAGCGGGAGGAAAAATAACAGTTTTCGGCAGGGCACTAATTAACTTAATGTACGTTCCTTTAAAGTCCCCCTTTTAAAAAGGGGGATTTAGGGGGATTTTCAAAAGGGGGGAGTGTTTAGTCTTAAGTTAATGGCATTGATTGTTAACCTATAACCTGAAATTCAAGGATAAACCGCTTATGGAAGAGATTTTTCTTGGTGTAGATGGAATGACCATGGAAGACCTGGTGGCCATTGCCCGGGATGAGGCAAAGGTTCGCCTCACTGAGGAATCTGAAAAGCGGATTTTAAGCACCCGGAAACTAATCGAGCACTGGGTCCAGGAAGAAAAAGTTATATATGGTGTTACAACAGGCTTTGGCGCTCTGAGCGATGTAATTATCTCTAAGGAAGATACCTGGCAACTTCAGAAAAACATACTCATGAGTCACGCGGCCGGTGTGGGAAACGCCCTGGACAAAGAGACGGTTCGGGCTGTCATGGCCCTTCGTATTAAGGATCTGGCGAGGGGACGCTCTGGTATTCGGCTACAAACAGTCAACCACCTTATAAAGATTCTAAACCGGGGTATCTGTCCCATAGTACCTGAGAAGGGATCTGTTGGGGCAAGCGGTGATCTTGCGCCTCTGGCACACCTTTGTCTGGTTCTGATAGGCCAGGGGGAGACTTTCTACAAAGACCAGAGAATTTCCGGAATGGAGGCCTTGAGAAAATGCGGCATGGAGCCCATTCAGTTGGAAGCGGGAGAGGGCCTCGCACTGGTGAACGGCACCCAGGTAATGACTGCCATCGGTGGGCTTGCGGTGTACGATTCTTTGAAACTTGCCAAAATGTCAGACATTGCCGCTGCCATGAGCCTCGAAGTTCTCATGGGAAGCAGGACTGAATTCGATCCGAGAATTCATCGGGTACGACCTCACCCGGGACAGGCCGCAGCCGCTGACAACATGGGCCGGATCACCCAAAACAGCGAAATCATCTCCTCACACAAGGACTGTTCCCGGGTACAGGATGCATATACCCTGCGCTGTTCCCCTCAAGTACACGGCGCAAGCAAGGACGCCATCAACTACGCTTTAAATGTCGTGGAAACGGAGATGAATTCATCCACCAATAACCCTCTTTTTTTCCCTGAGTCGGAAGAGTTTTTACTCGGTGGCAATTTCCACGGGCAGCCCGTGGCCCTTGCAATGGATTTTCTCTGTATTGCCGTTTCAGAACTGGCGAATATTTCAGAGCGGCGCATTGAACGGCTTGTAAACCCGAAATTGAGCGGTCTTCCAGCGTTTCTCGTAAGCGACGGAGGTCTCAATTCCGGGTTCATGATTACCCAGTACACAGCCGCTGCCCTGGTTTCAGAGAACAAGGTTCTTTCCCATCCCGCCTGCGTGGATTCCATTCCAACATCAGCAAACAAGGAGGATCACGTGTCCATGGGAACCATCTCAGCCAGGAAATGCAGGGAAGTCGTTAAAAACACAGAACAAGTTATCGCCATTGAGCTTCTTTGCAGTGCTCAGGCCCTGGATCTTTTCACAAACATAAAGCCCGGGGAAGGAACTTTAGTGGCTTATAAGGCTATACGAGATGCCATTCCCCCTCTGGACAAAGACCGCATTCTTTCAAAAGATATCGAGACCATGATGCACCTTATGAGAAGTGGAAAGATTATCGAAGAGGTCGAAAAAGTTGCCGGAAAGCTTGAATAGGCAGGGCTAAGTCATTTAAAGAGGTAATACGTTGAATGAATAGAACTTATTTGCTTATTTAATTTTCTGAAAACCCGAAGCTCGAAATACGAAATACGAAACAAATACGAATGACATAAATCCCAAATTCAAAACGTGCCAAGACCCTGTAAATATTATATAAATTCTCGAAATGTTTTGGTCATTTGATATTCGGATTTCGGATTTGAGTCCCGTTATTGGCAGAGCAAATCCTCGAGATTTGATCGAGTTAA
>JAUUWD010000220.1 GCA_030589225.1 Desulfobacteraceae bacterium
CTGGGTATCCCTGTAATGGCCGTAGGGAGAATCAATGATCCTTTGATCGCGGATGAGATCATAGAAAAAGACAAAGCTGACCTAGTCTGTATTGGCAGGGGGTTGTTGGCGGATCCTGAAATGCCAAATAAAGCCAAAGAGGGACGTCTGGATGATATAAGGATCTGTATTGCCTGTAATACCTGCATGGAATCCATCTTCAGAAAAGGCCGCGTGGAATGTCTTGTCAATCCTGCGCTGGGCCGCGAAAAGGAGATGGCCTTTTATCCGACCAGGAATCCCAAGAAGGTCATGGTGATAGGAGGAGGTCCGGGAGGCCTGAATGTGGCATGGGTTGCGGCACGGCGGGGGCATGATGTTCATCTTTTTGAGAAGCAATCCACCTTAGGCGGGCAATTACTGTTGGGCAGCGTGACGGACTATAAAAAAGAGCTGCGGAGTCTTATCAAATTCCAGAAGCGCCAGGTCGAAAAATTCGGGGTCAAATGTTATCTCAACCGTGAAGTCAGCGTAAACACCGTGAAGGAAGAAAATCCGGATGTGGTGATTGTGGCAACGGGTTCCCTGGCCTCCTTGCCTCCCATTGAAGGCCTTGATAAGGATATTGTTATCCCTTTTGCAGAAGTCCTGAATGGGGGGCTGCCAGATCAAAAAAAGACAGTGGTGATTGGCGGCGGACCTACCGGGTGTGAGGTAGCCCACCATCTTTCTCAGAATGGATGTCAGGTGACCATTGTGGAGATGCTTCCCAAAATTGGTAAACCACTTGAATCCATTACTAAAAAAGTGCTTCTCAACCAGTTGCAGGCGAACCATGTGGAAATGTTGACTGAGTGCAGGCTTTCGAGGGTGGAGGATAACGGAGTGGTTGTGACCGGTAAAGATGGAAAGGAACGATTCATCGAGGCAGGGAGGGTAATAATTACGATTGGAAACCGGCCTGATAGCAGGCTTTACGACCAGATAACCCCCCTTGGATATGAGACTCATCAGATTGGAGACTGCCTGGAACCAAGAAGCGCCAAAGCGGCAATTTATGAGGGCGCTGTTTTGGGTCGGGCTATTTAGACTTTCAGCTTTTGGTAGGCCTCTTGTATTTCCTTGAAGCGCCTTTCAGCCAGTTCCCTGAATTCGTCACCCATGTGACCCACCTTGTCCGGATGATATTTGTTCGCAAGCCTCCTGAAAGCCCGCTTTATTTCTTCCGGAGACGCGTCTCTGCCAACGCCTAATACCGAGTAAGCGTTTTTTTGAGAGGATTCCTGTTCACGTGGCCCTCCAGAAGGTTGCTCCCGCTCCTGAGAGGGTCCTTCATACCTGTAGCGCTTTTTTCTGTACTTAGATAAATACCACCACAGCAGGCCCAGGACGGCCAGATCATCAATCCAACCCCAGCCGATAATCAAATCCGGAAAGAGATCATATGGTGAAAGCGTATAAAGCAACGCCAAAAGGCATAGAAGAAATCTCATTGTTTTAACTGGTCATGCCTCAGGGTTTTTGCGCCTTGGCCTCTTTGATTAGCGCTTCCCCGTATTTCTTAAGAAAAGCGTTCAGGTCTTCTTTCCAATTGCGCATAACGTTGATTCCCTGATTTTTCAATAGCCTGTTTTCCAGCAGGCAATTAGCTGGTCGCACGGCTAATCCTTCATAGTCTTTCATACTGCAAGGTTCAATAGACGCCTTAATGCCCAGTTTCTTTAGAACATATTTTGCACATTCAAATCGGTTACAATAGCCCTCTGATGTCGCATGATACGTTCCCCTCGCATTGTGATGCAGGAGTTCCCTTATCTGAAAGGCAAGCCTGTTAGCCCATGTTGGAGAGCCAAACTGATCATCTGCGACCCTTAAGACCTTGTTTTCTTGAATGCCCTGGCTCACAATAGACTTGATGAAATTGCTCCCGTTTATGCCATAAAGCCAGGCCGTACGAATGATAACATGATTGGGGGAATTCTCTCTAACGGCCGTTTCGCTTTCCATCTTGCTCTTCCCGTAAGCAGACAATGGATTTGAAGTGTCATCTTCAAAATAGGGTTGGGGAATCATTTTTTGCCCATCAAACACGTAGTCACTGGAAATATGAACCAATTTGCACTCGAACCTTGCAGAGCCCTGGGCCAGGTTTCTGGGTCCTTCAACATTTATTTTCCGGACTTTGAAATCTTCTGTTTCACAGGCATCCACATCAGTAAGCCCTACACAATTTAGAACTACATCAGGGGAGATTTCCTGGAGATTTTGGATAACCATGTCCCAGCTGATAATGTCCAAATTCTTTTTGTCCGGTGCTATTACTTCGTGCTCCTGGCTGAGGACCTCTTTACATTCACTCCCTAACATACCTGTGCTGCCTAAAATAAGTATCTTCATTTTATCTTTTTCCTTTTTTTTACTTAAGCTTATACTTATATCAAAAAATAAGAAAAAATCCACAAAATTTTAGTTCGCCAGGGTAATACCGCAGATCTATCCGAATTCAATATCCTCATAACAAGGTTAAATTATGTGTGATTCCTGAATTCCTACCCCGCGTCCCGCGGGACTAAATCCATGTAAAAAGGATTTTTTACATGGGCATCAAAGCTCAAGGTTCACTCTTGCGTAAATTGGTCGTTTAGTGTAATAAAATAAAATTAATGGCAGTTCATTGATATCCTCGTCTGAACCACCCCGCCGACTCAATAATCCTTTTGGGTTGGTCACTGCAAAAAAAATCAGTGCGTTGCCACTTAATTTACCTCTAACAAAAGGGCTTCAAGTTGAAAAGGCACCTCCTCACCAAATCATATATCCTTAGAATATTTCTTTTCTTGACCCTTGCTTTATCCTTGCCATTGGTTCCACCGACAAACACCTGGGGCATGGAAAACCCAAAAGGCAGCGATTGTCAGGGCGCTGAGATCAACAAGGACATCATAATGGGGATTGATCTGCTTTATGATGAGCAGTTTGACGACGCAGAAAGCCTGTTTCGCAAAGTAATCGCTGAATCTCCGGACAAACCTATAGGCTACTTCTACCTGGCCATGGTCACCTGGTCCCGCCTGTCCTCTGGTTTTTGGTCTCCCAATACTGTAATGGAATATAAGGTACGTATTGACCGCACGATAGAAATTGCAAAAAGCCGTACCGAAAACAACTCCATGGACTGTTATGATTTTTTTTACCTCGGAGGTGCTCTGGGTTTCAAGGGACGCTTTGAACTAATGCAAACCAAGTGGTTTTCTTCGTTCTCTTTGGCTATGAAGGCGGTCGACGCCCTCAAGACCTGTCAAAAAATGGCCCCGGAAAATCGGGATGTCCTCCTGGGTTTGGGCATTTTCGACTATTATACGGCCCGGCTTTCTGGCGTCTTGAAATTTATCTCTTATCTCTTCATCCATCGAGGAAATAAAGAGGAAGGCCTGAGAAAACTGCACCTTGCTGCGAAAGAGGCTGTATATTCGGCAACAGAAGCCAAAAGCATGCTCATTCATATCTATCTGTTTGCGGAAGAGGACTTTATAAAAGCTATGAAGTTTTCTGAAGAACTGGCAAGAAAATACAGACAAAACCCTCGTTACAGGGTTTTTTTGGGGGTGTGTTACATAAGGCTGGGTATGGACCGTGAATACCATGATACGGTCAATCTCTTACGCCAGAGAAGCCTGCAGGCTAAGACGTTGAGTGAGGCAGGTTTATGGGGGAAACGGGCTCTTTATCTCGAAATTGTGTATGATCTATTTCAAAAGCAATATCATGACGCCAGGGCAAAACTGGAGGTTATTCTAAACAAGAAAGACTCCCTGAACGACCCAGAGATGATAGCATGGCCTTTAATGAAAATAGGAATGAGCTACGATCTCGAGGGCAACAGGGAAGAGGCTGTTAATTACTACCAAGAAGTATTGAGCATGGAAAACGGATCAGGCGCCCAGTTCTTGGCAAAAAAGCTCCTGAAATACCCCCTTAAGCAGAATGATCCTTTTATTGGATATTAATTAATCGGCGTAAACCCCTACCTCAGGTAGTGGTACCATAATAAGGTTCTACCGTTTGAGGAAATAGTTGGTCAGAAGTGACTAAAGTGCCTAAAGTGATCTAAAGTGACTAAAGTTAAAGGTGTTGTTTGACGTTTTACAATAGTAAACGGTTCCAGAACAAGGTATTTGTCGAGCAACCTGCTTGCGTAAATCGAGGCAGACAAACCGGTCGGAATTTTTGACTTTCTGTTGCGAGTGTTTTTTGGCCTGCTTTATCTTGGAGACCTTGATGAAGCCAGTCTTTTTAAAAAAGTCACGAAGTTCCTTAACTTCCCC
>JAUUWD010000173.1 GCA_030589225.1 Desulfobacteraceae bacterium
ACAACATATTGTCCTTCTTCATGCATGGTCAGAATAAGAATCGGCAATTTTGGGTGGTACGTACGAAGCTGGCTGACGACTTCCAAACCATCCAGACCCGGCATGGAAATATCGATGACCGCTACATCGGGTACTTTCTTATGAACCAGTTGAATGGCCTCCCTGCCATCGGCTGCCTCCGCGATAACCTCCATGTCACCGCTTTCTTCCACGATTCGACGCAACCCGGCACGAACAATGCTGTGATCATCTGCCAACAGAATCTTAATCAAAATGCACCCCCTTATTTCGACCATCAATGGGTACTTTAAAATAGCCCTGTGTGCCTTTTTGGGGTTGAGATTGAACTTTAAGAATACCGCCGACAAGGTTGGCACGTTCGCGCATTCCGGCTACCCCCAGGCCTTCGGATTCCGACAGTTTCAAGGTGTTGAAGCCTCGGCCGTTATCGATTATAGTCAAACTTAAAATACCCTTGTGTGCCTGGAGGGTAACATCTGTATGGTTCGCGAAGGAGTGGCGTGCCACGTTTGTCAGGGCTTCCTGGGCAATCCTGTAGGCTGCTGTGGCTACAGCTTCATTTGTTCCGGGAACATTCCCATGATCGAAAACACATGTGATCCCGGTATGCTTTTCAAAATCGGTGGTATGCCACTCAAGTGCGTCAACGAGTCCCAGGTCGTCTAATACGCCCGGGCGCAGCCTAAAGGCCATGACACGAACTTCCTCAATAGTTTTATCGATCAGGCTGCACATTGTCGAGGCCCGCTCCGCAGCTTTGGGATCTGATTGTTTTAAGCGTTCCTTCATCCAGGCTGAATCCATGCGGAGCGCAGTGAGCACTTGACCCAGTTCATCATGCAACTCCCGGGACAGGGCGGAGCGCTCCTTCTCCTGGCTGGCCATTATACTGCCCGAAAGACGCCTGAGCTGATCCTGGGCTTTTCTGACCGCAGTTATATCGGTTGAAATTCCGCATACACCACTCACGCTCGATTCGTCATAAACAGGAAATTTCACAGAAAGATAGGTATGAATCCCGTCATCCTGGGGAATGTGTTCTTCAATCTGAAATGAACGCTTTTCAGAAAGAACTTTCAGATCATTTGCACGAAACTGGTCCGCAACCTCTTTGGGCAAAATTTCGTAATCGGTTTTCCCTCGAACCTCATCATTTTGCACCCCAAATAATTCTTCATATTTGGAATTGATAAAAATGTACCTTCCTTTTTCATCTTTGATATAAACAACGGCAGGGGTATACTTGAGAATACTCGTGATTTCTTTGGTCTGTTTTCTTACCTGTCGCTCCAGATCTTTAGAATAACGCCTGAGCTCTTCCTTGGCAAGCTTAAGCGCCTCCTCCGCCCGTTTCCGTTCAGTAACATCGATTGAGACGGCAAGGGATCGAGCTGTTCCTCCTCTTGCATCCCGATCACTGATGGCGGAAAGGAGTATATCAATCGTGCCGCCGTTTTTCTTAACAAACCTGTACGGGATATCTTTACAGAAACCGGTCTTAAAAAATTGAGGGAAAACAGTCTCTTTAGCGTAACGGCGTGAAGATTCGGTGAAGAAATCGGTCAGTTTTCGTCCAATCACCTCCTCACGTCCATATCCAAGAACCTCAACCCAGTAGTCACTCACACTGACCAGGCACCCATTGTTATCGATGGAATGTAACATGGCAGGGGTTTTGTGATAGAGTGAACGGTAGCGCTCCTGGCTTTCACGCAACGCTTTTTCAGCCGATTGTCTCTTGCGGATCTCTACGCTTGCCTTCCTGTAAAGAAAGAAAACCGACAGTCCGATAAGAACACATAATGTCAGGATCAAAGGCCCGGCAATCCTGATTAAGGGATCTGAAACTGTTTTGGAAATTGCTTTGAGACTGCGCAGGTGAATGACCCGCCAGCCCGGATAATTATCGAGATCTGTCTGGTGCATCAGATATCCATTGCCCGAGCTGTCAACGGCATATTTTTCACCTTTTGCCTCAATGCCTGTCCAGGTCCACGGCCCGGCACCAAACTGAAGTGACCGGGCAATTTGAGATAATTGTTCAGAAGAAAGTTTCCTTAAAGAATGGTAAAGCATGGGTTTGCGATTGGAAATAAAAACAATTCCCTGGGGATCTGTGACCAGCACAATTTCATCATAACCTGTAACCAACTCTTTCTCAACAAGCTCAATGGATGCCTTGATTACAACAACTCCTATTGGATTGTTGAGCTCATTTTCAAAAATAGGATGGCTGTAATAAGCCCCTCGTCTACCTGAGGTAGTGCCAAGAGCGAGGTAAGTTGCAGGGGTACCCTGGATTGCCTGCTTAAAATATGGGCGAAAGTCAAAATTTTGTCCCACAAAACTATCGGGAGCATCGCGGTTACTGGAGGCTATGGTGCTTCCCCCATGATCCATCAGGTAACAGACTTCAACATCTAAAGTCTCAGTAAAATGGTCGCAAATGGCATTTGCATTTTCCAGGGCGGTGTCATCATCCGGCCGAATCAAGATCTGCCTGAGTTCTTTCATCCCGGCCAGAGTCCTTACCGGTTTTATATTTTCCGACAGGAATGAAGAGAGATTTTTCTTTATCGCCTGGACACGCGCCACAGCCTGGCGCTCAGCCTCCATGAAGGCAGCTTTTTTTAAGGACGAATAGTAAAGATACCCGCCAATTGAGGCGGATAAAAAGGCCAGCAAAGACAAAACCAGCAAAATTAAGCGAAGTTTCATATTAATGTCTCTCTGATATTAATTTAATAGTATAGGAATATCCATTTTATTTGTTATTATATCAATGTATTATTATTTTTAAACATGATTGACTGGTTTCAGGTTTCAGGTTTCAGGTTTCAGTGTTCAGGTTTCAGATCTTGCGTTTCTGACACCTGACACCCGACACCTGTTAATTCTGTCAAAAGTTCGCCAGCAGGGCGCTAAGTTCAAGCATATATAAAAAACGAAGCTTTGCGGATATATTTTAAAAAATACTATATGTCTGCGGAATATAATGCAAGATTTTTACAAGAACGGTTCCAAATTTGCAATAAGGGCTTATTTGGGTTTCCAAAATCCACCGCCTAAATTTACGAATTCCTTTAGCAATAAGGGTTTGCGATAATTTTGCTTGCACCTAAGCATAACAATTAAAATACTATAATCCTATGATTATCAAGGTTTCTCAGATTTTGATAGTGGATTTAGTGTTTTTCTTGACATTTTAATCTGTCTTTCATATACATAGAATATGCTGTATTGTTGGCAAAAGATGATTTTTATTACTCACCAAACATAAGGAGGGCCTAATGAAAAAGTCAAAAGTATTAACAGGACTAATTTTATCAGTTGCTTTTATTTTTACTTTTGGAGCATCCATGTCCATGGCAGCACCGAAAAAAATAGTCATCGGTCATCCGGCCTGTCTATCAGGCAAATATGCAAAAGCCGGGGAACAGGCTCTTGGGGGAATAAAGGCATGTATCGATTGGGTAAATAATGTCTATGGTGGTGTTTTGATAGGCGGGAAGAGAATTCCTATTGAGTATAAGTACTATGATTCTGAGTCCAAAAAGGAGGGTGTGACAAGCCTTATCGAGCGGTTGATCACGGTCAATAAAGTAAATGTTGTTTTCTCCTCTTATAGCTCTGGACTTACTCTTGCCGGAGCACCTGTAGCTGAAAGATATAGTATGCTTTACATGGACCACGGCGGTGCCAGCGATAGAATTTTCCAGCAGGGATTTGAGTATATCGTGCAAACCATAGGACCGGGGAGTAAGTATCACGTGGGTACCCTTAACATGTTCGACCATTTTGATCCTAAAGCTAGAAGGGTCGCGTTGGCTTATGAGGACTCAGAATTCGCTCGGATGACCATGGGTGGTGCCGAAAAGCATGCCAAAAAACTTGGATATAAGATTGTGTTTAAGAGGACCTATCCTAAAGGTGTGACCGATCTGACCCCTTTACTCTCCGATATGAAACTAAAGAAGCCAGACATAGTGATTGGCGGTGGCCATTACGAGGATGGTCAGCTCTTTGCAAGACAGATGTCAGACCTGGATATTAACGTAAAAGGCTTATCACTGGTGGCATCGGCAACCCTGCCGGCTTACTATAAAGCCTTGGGCGGCCGTATCGCTGAAGGCGTGCTGGGTCCCTCTCACTGGGAATACGGTGTAACTTTTTCCCCTGAAGGAGCCATGAAGGTCGGCCTAGATTGGATTGGCCCGAGTCAAGATGAATTTGTAAGTCTTTTCAAAAAGGCCCTTGGTAAAGATATAATACCGGATTATCATGCCGCAGAAGCCGGGGCTCAGGTTTTGGCCTATGTAAAAGCTGTCGAGAATATTAATTCTCTTAGCCCGGACAAAGTAAGAGCTGCCCTTGGGAAGCTGAAGTTCATGTCTTTTTACGGAGGATGGGACGTTGATGATACAGGGATGCAGATAGGTCACTCCATGGTAGACGTTCAGTGGCAGAATGGCAAAAGGGTGATTGTCTGGCCTTTAGAGGCGGCGACGGGCAAATTTGTCTATCCAAAGCCCAAGTTTTAGTGAAGCACTAAAAATCTCTTCTTCTAAGTAACAAGTTCGTTATTGGAGGAGGAGATTTTATTTTTCCATCTCTTATACTAAAGAGCCAATTTCAAAACGCCCCCTTTTGGCCGATATCTGCGTCCCCGATGAGCGGGATCTGCGCTTCGCTTCGACAGGCTCAAATTTTAATCCTCAAAATACTCAATGTATTCCTGTGGTTAAAATTTTCGCCTTTCTTGATCTCGAACAAAATTGAACATTTTGAAACTGGCTCTAAACCCTGTCAGAAAGTTTAGGGGAAGCTTTTAACAGGGTAAACGAGGAAAGCATGATTCTTCAACTATTAGCCGGAAATTTAATCCATGGACTTCTTCTGGGAGGTGTCTATGGCGTGGCTACCATGGGATTGAGCCTGATATTCGGGG
>JAUUWD010000135.1 GCA_030589225.1 Desulfobacteraceae bacterium
CACAGCAGGTCCGGGTAATGGATTATGTTCAGGCAGCTCAGGCAGCCGGTTGTTCGATCCTATGGATCATCATTAGGGAAATCATCCCTAATCTTTTTAACAATATAGTCATTGTCTCCACCCTTGCTATAAGCAGGGCAATTATTTTGGAAGCTGCCCTCTCTTTTTTGGGAATGGGGGTGCAGCCGCCAACACCCTCATGGGGTCTGATGATCTCGGAAGGCAAAGAATTCATGTTCTTTAATCCATACCTGGTCACTATTCCCGGAGTGGCTCTCTTTATTCTTGTGCTGGGCATGAATCTTTTTGGTGACGGTCTGCGGGATGTCACTGCTCCGGAGGGTAGATTATAAGCGCTTTTCTTGAAGTAGAAGAATTAAGCGTTGATCTGCATGTTCCTGCCGGTATTCTCCACGCTGTCAGGGACGTGAGCTTTGATCTGAAAAAAGGCGAAACCCTGGGTCTGGTGGGTGAATCAGGCTGCGGTAAATCAATGACCGCTTTAGCTATCATGAATCTTTTGCCCAGTGGTGCAATCCGCTCCGCCAGGAAGCTTATATTTGAAGATCAGGATCTGATGTCTGCTAATGAGAAGACAATGGCATCTATCCGCGGTGGCAGGATGGCAATGATTTTCCAGGAACCGATGACCTCCCTGGATCCTTGTTACACCGTTGGAAACCAGCTTGTGGAGGCCATCAGGGAACACCAGCACGTGACTTTGAAGGAAGCCGGGGACAGAGCTGTTTTCCTCCTTGAAAAAGTCGGTATCACCGGCTCCTCCTCACGCCTCAAACAGTATCCACACCAGCTCTCCGGAGGTCTGCGTCAGAGGATCATGATCTCCATGGGGCTTATGTGCGGGCCTTCACTCATGATTGCGGACGAACCGACCACAGCCCTGGATGTGACCATCCAGGCTCAGATACTGGCTCTGCTTTTATCAATTCAGAAAGAGTTCAACATGGGTCTCATCCTTATTACCCATGACCTGGGCGTGGTTGCAAGGATGGCAGACCGTGTTGCAGTAATGTACTGCGGGCAGATAGTTGAAACAGGAGACGCTAGAGAGATTTTCGAAAATCCCCTGCACCCATACACCCGGGGGCTGATGGACTGTATCCCGGTTCCGGGCAAAACAGAGCGGGGTCAGGAACTGGGGAATATACCGGGCATTGTTCCTACTCCCATCGGTGATTTATGGGGCTGTCCTTTCCGTAACCGCTGTCATCTGGCCGCACCCGGTTGTGCTGACAAAGATCTGAATATCACAGAGATATCACCGGGCAGAACCTGCCGCTGTGCCCGCTTATGACAAAATGGCTTCCGCCCTGGTGAAGAAATTGACATGCCGGAAGATGCATTGAAAATAGTTGATCTCACAAAAACCTACAGCGTCAGTATGGGAGCATTTCGCGGCAGGAGGCCCCTTCATGCTGTAAACGGAGTCAACCTGACAGTTCCCAGGGGGTCTGTTCTGGGATTGGTTGGCGAATCCGGATGCGGTAAAACAACACTAGCCAAGTTGATACTCGGTCTTGAAAAGATTACAAGCGGAGAGATCTGTATCGGGGGTCAGGCAATTTCATCGCTGGGATCCAAAGGTATTGCAAAGAGGGTACAGCCGGTCTTCCAGGACCCTTACTCGTCCCTGAACCCGCGCAAATCCATCTTCAAGATTATCTCGCTGCCATTAAGGGCTTTGGGAGTTGCAGGCACACGTAAGGAGTTGAATGCCAGAGTTGATGAAATAATGGACATCGTTGGATTGCCGCCCACGCTAAAGCACAATTATCCAAACCAGCTTTCCGGAGGACAGCGCCAGCGGGTTGCTGTGGCCCGTGCTCTTATCATGCGGCCGGAAGTGGCACTCTGCGATGAGCCAACCTCAGCCCTGGACGTATCTGTGCAGGCACAGATACTGAACATGCTGATGAAACTGAGACGGGAGTTAAACCTGACCTATGTTCTCATCACCCATGACCTTGCTGTTGTTGACCATATGGCCACACGGGTTGCGGTGATGTACCTCGGCAGGATTGTCGAAGAAGCGGAAACAGGCGCCCTTTTCCAAAAGCCCTGCCATCCTTACACCCAGGCACTGCTGAAATCTGTGCTGACCCCTGAGCCGAAACTGGGAGTGCCTGAAGCCCATCTTGGGATTACCTACCCCAATCCCATAGACCCGCCTTCAGGATGCACTTTTCATCCCCGGTGTCCACGTAAGAAGAACAAATGCACAGACACAGTGCCCCAACCCATCATCAAGTCCGGCCGCCTGGTTGAATGCCATTATCCGGACAGCTTTCAATTTGTGGATACTAACTGATTAACAAAGATTAGAAAGGCAACAATATGGGATCTGTTCCGATTATCGAACTTAAATCAGCTGACCCGAAAGAACGGGGACGTCTCTACGGAGAGGCCGCGTGCAATACAATCGAAAATACTCTGAAAATTTATCAGGATTTATTCGGTGCTACCACAGGATACACCTGGGAGAAGATTATATCCCTGATAGATCCTTATATCGGTAAGGTAAAAGTATTTGCCCCCGATCTTATAGAAGAGGTCAAAGGAATTGCAGAAGGCGCCAACCTCTCTTTTAAAGATATATTTGCCATCAATGCAAGGTCGGAAATTCTTTTTGATTTGAATATACAGGTGGATGAATGTTCATCACTTGCGGCTCTACCGGAATCGACCAGAAACAGGTCAACACTGCTTGCCCAGAACTGGGACTGGCACAAAGCCATTGAGCCTTGTCAGGTCATCCTAAAAATTGCAGGACGAAATAACATTCCACCTTTCATCACATTTACTGAGGCCGGGCAGCTGGCAAAAATTGGAATGAACGGCTCTGGAGTCGGACTTGTGGTGAATAACTTGAATGCAGATCAATTGCAAACCGGCGTGCCGTGGATATTTGTTTCCCGCCGTATTCTTGAATCAACCCATCTTACCCAGGCCATGGCTTATGCATTAAGTACTCCCAGAGCGCACTCCATGAATTTTCTCATTGCCCATGCAGATGGAGAAGCAGTAGACATTGAAACATCACCTGTGGAAAACCATATAATATTTCCCGACGGGAATACAATTGCCCATACTAATCATTATCTGCATCCCTGCTTACGATTCAAAGACAAGGAATCCCAAGACTCCAATCCATCTACATATATTCGCTATCACAGAATTCAGAAACAGCTGAAATCGATGGATGGAAATATTGACATTGAAAGCATTCAAGAGACATTGAAGGATCATTTTGACCGCCCATTTTCAGTATGCGTCCATGATATTCAAGGCTTCTTTCCAGGGCTTAATACTTTAAAAACCTGCCTTTCCATTGTGATGGATCTTTCAGCCAGGCGAATTTTCTATACTCAGGGGAATCCCTGCCAAAATCAGGTTGAAACTCTGGATTTGACCTCTTTCCTTCAAAATAAGACACATTAAAATAAAGGAGTTAATTCATGAGCCGTGAAAGTGCCATAACCCGGGCAGAACATTTCTTTGACAATGGATCATTCTTCGAATTACTTGCCGGAAGAATTGCCCACCCAACCGGAAGCCAGAACAAGGATGTGAAAATAGAGATGAGGACCTATCTGACTGAAGAGATAATGCCTTATTTGGAAAATTTAGATTTCAGCTGCCGTATTGTTGAAAATCCTGTGGAACCCTGCGCCCCATTTTTAATTGGTCGGCGTATTGAGGATGAGCGATTGCCAACTATTCTTACATACGGACATGGCGACACTGTCCCGGGGATGGAGGAGAACTGGCGGCAGGGTTTTTCCCCCTGGAAGCTAGCCAAGGATGGCGACCGCTGGTACGGACGGGGAACGGCGGACAACAAGTGCCAGCACACGATCAATCTGGCTGCCCTGGGCTGCCTACTTGAGGAACAGGGCAATCTTGGTTTCAACGTTAATGTTCTTATGGAAATGGGAGAAGAGTTGGGGTCACCAGGAGTGCATGAAATTTGCAGTCAGGAAAAGAATTCCCTGAAAGCCGATGTCCTCATTGCCTCAGACGGTCCCCGCATCGATCCAGACACTCCTACCATTTTCGGCGGTAGCCGGGGCATTTTCGGTTTTGATCTCAGCCTCATTCTTCGGGAGGGTGAACATCACTCGGGGAACTGGGGTGGACTTTTAGCCAACCCTGGAATCATACTGTCCCATGCCATCGCTTCCATGGTTGACTCACAAGGAAGAATCCTAATCCCTGATCTCCGTCCGGAGAATATTCCCGGTGGTATAAGACAAGCCCTGGCAAAGTTAAAAATCACCGGTAAGGATGGGCCTGAGATAGATACCGGATGGGGCGAACCTGATTTAAGCCTTGCTGAGAAAGTATATGGCTGGAACACTTTTGAAATCCTTGCCTTTGAATGCGGCAACCCAGCCGCCCCGGTAAATGCCATTCCGGCCCGGGCGTGGGCTCGATGTCATGTTCGATTCGTTGCTGACACCGATCCTGATGTTTTCATTCCTGCAGTCAGAGAACATCTCGATGCAAAGGGATTTTCCATGGTCGATATCACCCCTGTACCTAACAATTACGGTCAGGCAACCCGCATGGATCCGGAGAATCCCTGGGTAAAGTTCACTACTGCCTCTTTTGAAAAGACTCTTGATAAAAAAGTTGCCTTTTTGCCAAATTTGGGGGGAACCCTGCCCAACGATGCATTCAGTCATATTCTTGGCATGCCTACGATCTGGGTGCCCCATTCATACGGCGCCTGCTCCCAGCATGCTCCCAATGAACATATCATAGGCACCATAGCCAGACAAGGGCTTCAGCTAATGACCGGGTTGTTTTGGGATTTAGCTGAAAGTAAAGGGATGCCAATTGAATATTGAAGTTCAGGAGTTTGAAGAAAAGGCCAACGTAGTGGGCTTAATTCGAAATTCAGAAAAAATTGCCGGAACGGGCAAAAGAATAGCGCTGAGAGATAAGTGAAAAACACAGACAACGTATTTTTTCTTGACATCTGAGCTTCTTTTCCACTAAGGTTTTGTATGTGTCCGGGCGAGTTTTCGTGGCTGCTGCTGGGTGCAGAGTTTGCTCTCTTTTTCGGAACTTGATTCCTTGTTCAAAATTTTTATTGAGATGTTGACTGTGCTCTGGCATTCAGTGGCTTGTGCGAGGCCGGCTCAATCATAACGGGAAGGAGGTGAATCTGGTTAGCAGGAGGATCTGATCACAAACAACAACAACAACAAATCTCATCAATAAGGAGGTAAGAAGCCATGCCAAAACATTGAACCATTTACACCCTGGGTGAAACCTAGTTTTTTATATACGTCTTTGCATTTAATTTCATGATAAATGCTTCTAATAAATTAGTAGACTTTTGGGAAATATTTACCGCTACAAGTTCTGTTGTTATAGCAGTAATGGGCACTATATTTTGTTACAGAAAAAATGGAGGAATGAAAGGACTATTTTTCCTGCAAAGGTATTTTTCTATAGGTTG
>JAUUWD010000225.1 GCA_030589225.1 Desulfobacteraceae bacterium
GAACATTTCGAGAATTATCATTTGATTATGGAAGAGGGTGCCATTGATTTTAATATGGCCTTGGCAATGACCCTGGCGATCCAGCATCGGTTCAAGATCATCCTGGTCTCAAAGGATATTACCAGAGAGGTAGGAGAGAGAATGGGCTTCATTTATGCAGAAGACCTGGAACACGCCTTTGATCTGAGTGCGAACATATGCCCACCAAATCCCGAAGTACATATCATACCCTCAGGAGGCGTAATCCTGCCTGTAGTCTAAGGTGGGGGTGTGAAGGTGAAGGGACGAAAGAACATCGACTATATAGATATCTGCAATGCATTAATCCTGAAAGAGAAAGGTATAGACTGGAGGAAATTATGTTGATCGTTCATGTTTTTGTTCACGTTAAAGAAGATCGAATTGAAGATTTCAAACGAGCCACTTTGGAAAATGCTCGTAACAGTATCAACGAAACGGGGATTGCCCGTTTTGATGTCGTTCAGCAGAAGGATGACCCCGCTCGTTTTATCCTTGTTGAGGTTTACAGAACGTATGAGGATCCGGCAAAACATAAAAAAACAGAACATTATGTGAAATGGCGGGATACTGTAGAAGAGATGATGGCAGAGCCACGCTCCAGTGTCAAACTCACTAATGTATTCCCGGATGAGAAAGGGTGGGGTTAGTTATGAAGTTTGAGTTTGCAACAGCTTCACGAATTATTTTTGGGCAGGGAACTGTGAAAGAAGTTGCGCCAATGGCTTCAAAGATGGGAAACTGTGCCCTGCTTGTCACTGGCCGGAATGTTGAACGTGCCGGGCCACTATCGGGATCATTAAAAAATACTGGAATGAAAATTGTTACTTTCAGTGTTTCCGATGAACCGACTATAGAGTTAACCATTGAGGGTGTTGAGCTTGCTCGTCAAAATGCAAGCGATATTGTGATTGGTATGGGTGGGGGCAGCGTTATCGATACTGCAAAGGCCATTGCTGCCCTTTTGACCAACAGTGGTGATATCACAGATTATCTGGAGGTAATTGGACGAGGAAAACCGTTGTCTTGCCCATCCGCCCCCTGTATCGCAATACCGACTACAGCGGGAACCGGTGCTGAGGTCACGAAAAATGCAGTTCTAACTTCACAGGAACACAAGGTGAAGGTAAGTCTGCGTAGCCCTACCATGCTGCCGGATCTGGCCATTGTCGATCCTGAACTCACATATTCAATGCCTCCATCCTTAACTGCCAGCACCGGACTGGATGCCTTGACCCAGGTTCTGGAACCTTTTGTTTCGGTGAAATCCAACCCTCTTACTGATACTATATGCATAGAAGGTCTGAAGCGAGCTGCCCGGTCATTGCACCGGGCTTTTAAGGACGGAAGCGATACGAGAGCCCGTGAAGACATGGCCATCGCAAGTCTTTTTGGAGGCTTAACTCTTGCAAACTCGAAACTGGGAGCTGTTCACGGGATAGCAGGGCCAATGGGAGGTATGTTCCCTGTTCCCCATGGAGTAATCTGTGCCCGACTACTGCCTTTTGTAGTAGAAGTAAATGTCAGAGCTTTGCAGCGGCATAATTCTCAACAGTATTTATTACGTTATGATCAAGTTGCACAGGTGTTGACCGGGAAGTCAAATGCTAAGGCAGAAGAGGGAATTGCCAGGATACATGATCTATGTGACGCTTTGGATATTCCGGGGCTTTCCGATTTTGGGATAACGGAAGATCACTTTCCAGACCTCATTGCCAGATCTAAAAAAGCAAGCAGTATGAAAGGGAATCCTGTTAATTTAACAGATGAAGAATTAACAGAGATTTTACAAAAAGCTGTCTCATAGATGTCTATCCCGCCGCAGCGGGAAGAATAAAGAGGTATTAGTTCGGGCCGATTGATCAACAGGGAGGAAAGTCAAGATTGTGAAAATGCTTTATGGCGCGTATTTTGCCCTCAGCGGCGGTCTGTTTATATCGCTTTTCCCGGCATTCTGGGCCTATACTCGTATTACAGGGAAATACCGCCGACACCTTGAAGAGCGTTTAGGAGTCTTTCCACCAGAGGCGGTGCAATGCCTTACGGGGCGTCCCCGGATCTGGATGCACACGGCGTCTCTGGGGGAGGTCAAGGTGGCGGCCTCAATTGTGAAGGCCCTCAGGCGCATGATGCCAGGCTGTTCGCTCATTGTTTCAACTGTTACCGAGCATGGCCGAAAATTGGCACGTGAGACCTTTGGAGAGGATATCCCTGTGGTTTATGCTCCCATTGATTTTGTGGGTTCAATACGCAAGGCACTCTTCACTGTTCGCCCCGATGTCATGGTTTTTGTTGAAACTGAAATATGGCCTGCCTGGCTTTTTGAGGCGCACCGTATGGGCATCAAGACCGCCTTGATTAATGGCCGGATATCTGTGAGATCCATTGGAAGATACCTTAAGTTACGGCCTTTGTTTCGTGATGTCTTGAGAAACCTTGATGTGTTCAGCATGATCAGGGCAGGGGATGCAGAGCGGATTAAGGCCATGGGTGCTGATCCTCAAACAATCGAAATAAACGGTAATGCCAAATATGATCTTTTGGGGGCCACTGTGGACCCGGGTATTGAGTCGGAGATGCGTGAGACCTTGAACCTTGAGGCTTCAGACAAGGTATTTGTTGCCGGCAGTACCCGCAATGGGGAAGAGGCAATGCTTTTAGATGCCTATGAAAAAATCCTAAAAGAATTTCCTGAAACCATTCTGATCATTGCACCCAGGCATATAGAAAGAATGCATGCCATTGGGGCGCTGGTTGAAAAGCGTGGTTTGGGATATCAACTCTGGACTGACCTTGATAAAGATAAAGCAAAACGCACCGAGCAGGTCGTGATTATTAATGCATTTGGTGAGCTCTTCAAGATTTACAGTGTCGGGACCATTGTGTTTTGCGGCGGCAGCCTGGTTCCGCTTGGAGGGCAGAACCCTCTGGAGCCGGCCGCTTGGGGAAAAGCAGTGTTTTATGGCCCGTCAATGGAAAATTTCATGGATGCCAAGTCATTATTGGAGGCGAATAAGGCGGGCTTACCAATATCGAGTCCCGAAATGCTGGCTGAAAAAGCGGTTTGGTTTTTAGGACATCCGGAGGAACTTAAAGCATATGGAGAGCGGGGGCGGGCAGCAGTCTCAAAAAATAAAGGGGCTGGTGAAAAACATGCCAGGGTAATAATGCGCCTGTGGGAATCTGTCGCTAATGCTTGAGCTGAACGATGGTCGCTCCCCAGCTTGAGGGGCCAGAGTCGATTTTATAACTCAAAACTTTCGGATGTTTTTCAAGTAATGAATGCACAGTCCGGCGGAGAACTCCCTTTCCCTTGCCATGAATAATCTGGACTTCATAGATCCCCTTGTCAAGGCATGCCTGAATGTATTCCCCTACGACCGAAGTCGCATCCTTAGGTGAGAAGGTATGAAGGTCCAGAGTCCCATCAATAGGAATATGGATCACTTCCTGGTTATCGTTTTCCATATTGGAATTTATATGCTCATACCCTTTCCAGGTTTAACTGGTCCTTAAATTCTTTCTCGAGTTCTTTATTCAATTTATCATAGTCCTCTTCTGTTTCCACATCAACAACCAGGTCCTGTTCGTCAAGGACCTTCAGATATCCATATCTATTAATGACCTCCACAGCCTTTTTCACTTCAACTGTGACCCATCCTTTCATCCGCATGACTAATTCGTCACCTTTAAAGGCGCGTTCAATGGTAAGCTCTACATCCCTTTCTTTTGCATCCCAGCTGATTACCGCTGGCTTAACTATAATTGGTGTGACCGGATCATGCATGGCAGCACACCGGAACCAGAGTTTTGATCGGATCATAACGCTTCTTTCTCCCTTCAAACTATTCTCTCATTACTCAAACCCTCACGCTCATTTTATTCCATTATATTCACATCTCCAGGCATTAGCAAGGTTTAAAGGTTATAACCTCAATTGAGTTTGACTTAATTGAGGTATCAGTAATCATCTCCCAGAAGGTGAACATTCCCAATCCTAACATTGCGCAGACCCGCGTTTTTTGCTGCGGCCTGGCAGCGTAAGGCATGAGCCCGCGACGTTGTTGGAAGATCCTCAAGATAAAAGTTGGGATAAAAGGCAAGCAGGCTGTAAGGGATCATCGGATTCAGGCCGGAAATAAACTCTGCGATAGCGGTGACTTCGATTTCATCAACATACCCTGGAACCAGTAAAGTGCTGCCAATGAGGAAAGGC
>JAUUWD010000271.1 GCA_030589225.1 Desulfobacteraceae bacterium
GCTTTAGTACCATAGCCATGGGGTGGGGCAGGTTTTTTCTCTTTCCCCCAACCTATGTTAACATCACCCCCGGTCGTATGGCACCCATACAAAGAAAAGAGAAAAAACAGACAACTCAACTTGATCAATAGCTTTGGCAAATAGTTTGTATTCATCTTAAACCCCCTGTTCTGGTTTCTATATCGATCGTACTGCCTTCATGTTGATACCTGGATGGTGTTCTCCGACTTTGGGGTTAAATTCTCATTATTATCTCATCATTTTCCAAATTTTCCCCTTCCCACCAAAATATATTAGTTAGGGTTTAACCAGATTGGAGATATACTTCCTCATAAGGTTGGATGACAACAAAACCGTCACCTTCAAACTTCATTTGGATTGACTCTCCGCTTCCACGCCCCAGGAATGTTTTAAATGATATGTCTGTCTTTATTTCAGGAGCGAGTGTGCCGGACCAGGCAACTGTTGCATTTGGATCTGTGATGACAGGTTTATTAGGAGAGACTGTAAGGGTTATGGGGTCATGATGAGTGGTTATGGCAACCATACCAGTGCCTTCCAGCTTAATGTTAAAAAGACCGCCTGCCAGCATGCCAGCAACTTTTTTCATTATTTTTATGTCCCATTGGATATTGCCCTCAAATCCAAGAACGTCATTCCCATTGACAAAAATTGACTCCCCTTGAAGTTTCAGAATTGAAATATTTTTACCCGCATCTGCAAGAAAAAGAGTTCCCTTCCCTTCAGCTTTTGTTAGCCTTGCTCCTTCACCACTAACAGCCTTTTTGAGCAATTTTCCCACACCATGTTCAAGAACGCCTTCTCTGGTGAACTTAATATCGCCAGTATAAGCAACCATGGATCCTGTCTTTGTCCATACAATGCCATTAAGATTAATATCCAGCAGATGACTGGTTTCAAGTTCAAACAGGTCTTTTCCCCTATTCTTTTTTGACGTCCTTTGAATAAAGTCTGTTAGCGAATGCCTGTCTATTCCTGCCTGATCATCAATCTTACCGATTTTGACGTTCGATTTGCACTTAGGGCATTTAGCAGTCTTGCCCGAGTATTTGTCAGGGACCTCCCTTGTATATCCACAATTATCACATTTAAAAATCATAGCTATTCCCTCCTGTATGTTCATTGTCTGTGGGGTGCCCTATAACCACCTGAGCGGAAGGTCATTGCTGTTCAGGTCTCATGGGAATCTATACGCCTGACTCTTTGCTTTTTGTAGCAGAAAAGAGAGCTCTTTACAATTTCTCCTATTAAGCAGAAATCATGCCAAACGAAAGTTTAGAAACATTCTTCAATTATAACAGATAGTTGAGGTGTGTATACCGAACCATTGATAGGGACAATATGGGCTAATTTGACATAGGGCTTGTCTATCTGTCAAATTTTTGACCCATATCAAAGGAAGTATTAAAGGATAGTGGGGCGTATACTATTCCCAATATTTGATGGGTAGAACCACTCTGGATGATCAGTAGGGCTGGTTAATAATGATTTGGAAGCCTGTGAGGGCGCTGGAACGGCAGGTCAGCCCTCTGCGAGGTCGGTCGCCATTTTTGCTACCCGTTTGAATTGATTGTTGTGTTTGAGCTTAGTCGCCTTCCCATTGATCCCCACTTTGCGTCGATCTTCGCCCCACCTGCGGACATAGGCACGCAAGTCCTGATTTTCCAGGATAAACGCAAGCAGCTCGTTTTGCAATTCGAGCGGTGGTTGCTCATTTCCCAAAACCTCCTTACATACTCCACGCAAATAGGTAACAGAATCGAGGATCAGCGCTGCCTCTTCGAAGCTCCATTCTTTTGTTGGTTCGAAAAAATTACCCTTCAGCGCACTGATCTGTTCATTTGTGATCGTGCCGGGCGTGCCAATACGGGGCATATCCCGCTGTTTTGGTGGAGACTTGTGCTTAACCTGCGAACGCGAGCCTGAAAACAGGCCACCAAACAGGCTGCCACCGTTCCCCTGCCGATGCTTCATAAAGAGCCAGACGGCCAAAGCCACCAATATGCCCAAGAGAATACTGTCCATTTACCTACCCCGTATCCCGCCGGCCGGCGGGAGAACCAATTTAGGGATTGCGAATTGAGGGATTAAGGAATTAAACATGATGTTGCTCATCAAACCTACTCCTCTTCCTCAGGATTTGTGCCGGTAAGACGGTAGAATGGGGCCCAATAGGCCCTGCGGACAGCCTTGACTCCACGCCCCGCAGCACGAGAGCCTGTATAGACCAGAGAATAAAGGGTCGGAACGACCACCAGTGTCAGTACCGTGGCCATGGTAAGGCCAAAAATAACAGCGCTTGCCATGGGGCCCCACCACTGGCTCGACTCACTGACGGTGGACAACTCCATCTTATGGAAATTATAGGCAATGCCCGTAACCATGGGCATCAGGCCGAGGATGGTTGTCACCGCAGTCAGGATGACCGGCCGCAAGCGGGTGCATCCGGCAGCAACAATCGCCTCCCTGAAATGCATACCTCTTTTGTGGAGCCGGTTAGTATAGTCGATGAGTACGATGGCGTTATTTACCACCACCCCGGCCAGCGAAATAACCCCCACCCCGGTCATTATGATGCCAAAGGGCATGTCCAGCACGGCGAGCCCTACAAAGACCCCGCCCAGAGAAAGGATGACTGAGGTAATGATGATTACAGGCTGAGACACCGAGTTAAATTGGGTAACCAGGATGATGATAATAAGGAACAGGGCGGCCCCAAAGGCCTTGGACAAAAAGGCCTGGGCATCCTGCTGCTCCTCAAATTCTCCGGTAAAGCGCATTTTATAACCGGGCGGAAGGGGAGCGTTGGCCAAAAGCTCCTCGGCCCGTGCCCGGACAACAGGTCCCGGGGCGTGCTTCTCATCAACGTCGGCCTTAACCGTGACCACTCGCTCATGGTTGATACGGTTTATCTGGCCCAAACCGCCGGTGATCTCGAATTTGGCGACTGTGCTCAGGGGAACCAGTCCTTTCTCCGTTGGGATGAGCAACTCGCGCAGGATGTCGGTTACCCGGCGATCCGACTCGGGCAGTTGCACCGTAATGTCGTAGTCCTCATCACCCTCCCTGAATGTGGAGACCTTTATGCCGTTAAAAGCCACCTTCAGGGCAAAGCCGATCACGTCTGTGGAAAGACCCAACAGGGCCGCCCGCTGCCGGTCGACCCGAACCTTTACCGTTGGCGAGCCTGCCACATAGTCATCGCGGATGTCCTGGACAAAGGGGATCTTTTCCAGCACGGCCCGCACCTGCTGGCTGATGCGGCCCAGAATGCTGAAATTGTCACCCAAGATCTCGATATTGATCGGTGCACCGGTGGGGGGACCCTCTTCTTGTTTGGCAATGCTGATTTCAGCGCCAGGGATATCTTTGATTCTGTTTCTTATCTCTTCCACAGTCTGTGGTGACGGCTCGATCCGGTCCTCCATGTCGTAGAACTGAATGCCGATATGGTTGGGGGAAGTATTCTCAAAGGAGGATTGCCCGCCGATAATGGCCACGGTCCGGGAGTAGATGTGCTTAATGTTCGCCATGTCGGTGAGGCCTTTGACCTGCTGGCCATTCCGCAGTGTCTGGGTCTTCCCCTCGCTTTTGCCGTAATAGCAGTCGGCCGGATTGGCATCGGGTGGGGCCAATTCCTGACCGGAGCCCATGCACAGGGCT
>JAUUWD010000130.1 GCA_030589225.1 Desulfobacteraceae bacterium
TAGTTCTCGTTCCGAACAAACACGATCCGATCGCCAGCTACCCACTCCTTGAGGACGTAGGGCCCGGCGCCCACCGGTTTTCTGCGCACGTCTTCGCCGTATTTGAAGAGGGCCGTCGGGGAGATGGGCGAGAATATCACCATGGTAAGGCTCGGGCCGAACGGGGCGAAGGCATATTTGAGCTTGATCTGGATGGTGTAGTCATCGACGATGAAAACCTCTTCCATCATGGCGATAGAGAAGTGCAGCGGCACACGGGTTTTCCATTGCTTTCTCTTCAAGGCCCGGTCAAGGGTCAGCTTCATGGCCAGGGCGTTAAATGCCGTGCCGTCGCTGAACTTGACGCCCTTCCTGAGATGGACGGTGTAGGTCAGTCCATCCTTGGAGACCTCGTACTTGGTCGCAAGGCGCGGCTCCAGCTTCAGGTCCGGGGTCTGGTAGAAGAGGGTGTCGCAAATCAACTCGGACATATTAATGGGCAGGGTTGTGGTGTGCTCCTGGGGGTGCAAGGTGTCGGCGTCTATGCCAATGCCGATCCTGAGCTCCTTGATCTCTGCCCGGGCGTTGGACGGGGTAAGGTACAACCCCAATCCAGCGATCAGTACGGATACAACAATAAGGTTTTTCACACGCATTCTGATGTTTTTCATGGTACTCCTCCTTTGTTTAATGGTTCTTAACTACTCTCCTTTCACCAATTTTCCGCCCTGCATGACCAGGCGGATGGCCTCCCCATTAAGCAGGAGACCAACATCTTCCAGCGGATTGCCATCCACTACAATCAGGTCGGCCAGCTTGCCTTCCTCAATGGTGCCCAGTTCCTTGTCAAGTCCCAGGACCTGAGAGGCTATCCGGGTGCCCGACTCGATAGCTTCCATGGGTGAAAAGCCCCTTTCCACCAGAAGCCTTACCTCTATCAGGTTCTCACCGTGCAGGTTGAAAGGCGTCCCAGCATCAGTCCCCATGGCCACGCGGACACCTGCCTCGTGGGCCATGCGGACACTTTTTAGGTGAAAGGGCTTGACCTGGAGGGTCTTTTCCACTGCAAAGGCAGGTATCCCCGCTTCAACCCCCTTACTGTCTATGTTATACAAGGCCGAGATGGTTGGGATCAAAGGGATATCGTGCTTTACCATCAGTGAGACAGCTTCCTCATCCAGGTAGACCCCGTGCTCAATGCTGTCGATTCCGGCCCGAAGGGCATTGAGGATACCCTTGGTTCCCATGGCATGGGTGGCCGTTTTTTTGCCTGCCTTGTGGGCTTCCTGGATTCCAGCATGAAGCTCCTCCTCTGTGAGTTGCTCACTGCCGGGCTCCACAGCGGGTGTCATTACGCCCCCGGTAGCCATGAACTTAACGATGTCCGCACCGGCCTTAATCTGCTCGCGTGCAGCCTTCCGCACCTCATCGGGACCATTAGCTTCTCGGCCTATCTGCCACCCGTGCCCGCCGGTCATACAGATCAACTGCCCGCTAACCAGCATCCTGGGGCCCGGAATTAATCCGGACTGGACGGCCTGTCTGAGGACCAGATCAACCCCATTCCTTCCGCCCATATCACGAACCGAGGTGACACCGGCCATCAATGTCTGCTTGGCGAACTGCGCTGCCTTTATGGCGGTCATGGTCAGCGGTTCGGCCAGAACCGTGGTTATGGGGTCAGGGCTGGCATCCATGCAGAGGTGGACATGAGAATCAATAAAACCAGGCAAAAGGGTTCGACCGTCCAATGGAATCCTTCGGGCATCCTTGGGGATAGCGACATTCCCCTCGGCTATCTTCACAATTCTCTCTCCTTCTACGAGAACAGTCGCATGTTCCAGGATCTGGCCATCCCCTTTAATAACAGGGCCGTCCACAAAAGCAGTAATCATTTTTTTTCTCCGGCGATGAGGTTCCTCCTGTAGATGCTCCTTAAAATATTGATTATTTATTAATAACATACATAGTCCAGTTTTGCACCTTTTTTTTGGCCAGCGAATAATATGGGCAAAAGATGCCTCACTTTTGATATCATTACTGTTTTCCATTGATCCTTTGGGTAGAAATGTGCCATAGTTTCGGGGCCCAGGCGGATCATAAAAATGTACACTCACGTTTTTTGAGGTAAAGTGCCGCCTTTTTTTAAACAACCACAATATCTTGCGAGGTCTTAACATGTTGGATATCAAACAGTTAGTGAACGAACACAAAGATCTTATCACTAATACCCGGAGGGACTTGCATCGTATTCCAGAAACCGCCTACACGGAGAAGAAGACCTCCGCTTATGTTGCTGAATACTTGAACAGCGAAGGGCTTGAAGTACAGACGGGAATTGCTCAGTACGGCGTGGTGGGATTAATGCCTACGGGAAGGCCCGGCCCGACCCTGATGATTCGTGCCGACATGGATGCACTCCCCATTACTGAAGAAACAGGGCTTCCTTTTGCTTCAACCCATGAAGGCGCGATGCATGCGTGTGGCCATGACGCACATATGGCCATTGTCTTGGGTACGGTGACAGTCCTCAATAAGATCAAGGACAAACTGAAGGGGAATATCAAGTTTCTGTTCCAGCCTGCCGAAGAAGGGCCTGGTGGCGCCAAACCCATGATCGATGAAGGTGTTATGGAAAATCCAAAGGTGGACTATTCGTTAGGGTGCCATGTGTGGCCGGAAATTCCCGAAGGGACCATAGGCGTGAAGGCAGGGCCGATACTGGCGGCCATGGATCGTTTTGACATAAAAATAGTGGGAAGAGGGGGGCATGGCGCCATGCCTCATTTGTGCATCGATGCACTGGAAGTGGGTACCCAGGTTATCAATGCCCTTCAACGGATTGTTAGCCGGCACATGAACCCCCTGAAACCGACGGTGGTCACGGTTGGCAGCTTCCAGGCAGGCAGCACTTTTAATGTCATCCCTGGGCAAGCACACATGTCCGGCACCACGAGGACTTTTGATACGGATATTTGGAATTCATGGGAAGAGCGCATGGATAAAATTGTTCGCGGTGTTTGTGAATCAATGGGCGCGGAGTATGAACTGAAATATATCCGGGGATACCCTACCACCATCAACGATGAATCCATGACCGAACTGATTTACCGTTGCGCTGAAAAGGTTGCGGGGAAAGAGGGGGTGGTTGAACCCGAGCGATCGCTGGGTGGGGAGGATATGGCATTCTATCTGGAAAGATCAAAGGGATGTTTTTTTGCCCTCGGCGTGGGCCGTGAAGGATGTGC
The DNA here is from genome assembly GCA_030589225.1 of Desulfobacteraceae bacterium. Taxonomy (GTDB): domain Bacteria; phylum Desulfobacterota; class DSM-4660; order Desulfatiglandales; family Desulfatiglandaceae; genus 4484-190-2. The sequence goes on from JAUUWD010000130.1 coordinate 3,228, forward strand.
ACCCATCCACAACCCGAAATTTGACTTTAATGAGAATGTCCTTGTGCTGGCCGCGGAAATTTATTGCTGGGCCGCCCTGGAATTGCTAGGGTAAGGTAGTATTTAGGGCTTTCCCCAATTAGCCTCCGGCCCGCCTATGAGTTTCCCATGGTTCCCTGGGCATGCGTTGCCGTCTTTCTACCAGCCTTTGCTTTACCGGTCAAGGGTATAGATCTGGCCGCTGAAGAAGGCTGGATTTCCGTAAAAACCCAGATCTATATCGAGTGTTTTGCCGGTCTTTTGCCCATGGTCTTGCCAAAGACTTACAGCAGGATCAACAGCGGTTCAATGGACAAAGCCATTGAAATGTTTTAGGATTTGGCTATCCCGATCGTTAGCATCAAGTCTTGCCTGCCTGGGCATAGCCACTTCTCCTAATCAACAATTTAATTCTCAGTATCGTGTTTATTCAATATAGTCAACAACGTATTTTTGCGTGGCCCGATACATCATCCCAGCCGCAAAGATACCTCCGGTCTATAAATAGTATCTATGCAGTCTATAAACATTTATTCGCTGAAAGCGGGATATCGCTCACAAGTTGTTGGCATTGACCGGTACCAACCTTATTCGTGCTATCGCCAATTAGCTGAAAATTATCTAACTGCACCCGGCATCGGTGCGCCCTATCCTTGAAACCTTTTAATTTTGCATCAATTTCCGTCTGCTTGCCACACGCTTGTATGCTTTCTTCTATATCCTCGAGAAGCAGAAGATTTTCCCTTTTGATTATTTCTATCGAATTCGAAAGCGCCTTCATCATTGCATTAATCTGTTTTGCTTCATTTTTTAGAAAATCGCCTTTTCTCAGATAAACTTTCCTGGTAAAATCGCTTTCAGATATTCTTGCAATTGTTCTTCCAATGTTAACCAAAGGACCGCAGAATTTGTGAGTAAGTATTATAAAATGAAAAAATGATATGACCATAATAAAAAGGCTGGCTATTGATAACCGCTCCAGTAATACGATAAACATTGTAGCGGAAAAATACTTAACCCATAGGTCGCCTGTTTTAAAAATATCGGTGTAAAAAGGGGATAGTACGGTTGCAATGAGTGCGACCGCTATCAATAAAATATATGCCAAGTGGGCAACGACCATGGGCCGCTGTAGGTCTGAAGAGATAAAAAAATTCCTGAGTTTTCTACGATTCGCATTTGACTCCATCTTCAATCCTCCAGTGATATTCAGACAGACAATAAAGTTTTAGTGCCGGATTTGTGTATCTGAATTATCGTTGTAAGATATTTCTGTTTCTTGTTTCTCATCATTCTACTATCTCTTTAGTTTTAAATATTTTTAAACGCGGATATGAGAATTTTTTCCTTCCGCTAAAGCACTTGTTTCAGCATATATCGTGCCATTGTATATGTTGCTGTAAATCAGACAAATGCAGGCCCCTCTTTTTAGCGGAATTTACAAAGTTTGCATAAAAAATCGTTTGAATCGGACTATCCAGCGCCAGATTCTCCCGTTTCTAATCATATTTATGGCTTCGCCACCGAGATTTTTAAAAAAACATTTTTCAGGCGGAGCCTAATGCCTCCGGCCTGGCCTAGATGGCCAGTTTTCTAAAGCCTATCCCGGAGGCTTAGGTTCAATTTGACCTATCAAAATGGACTATATGGAATGTTTTGACTCATACATCAGGCTTACGAGGCGACTTAGGGAGATGGGCAGTTTGCTCTGACGAATAATAAAACTAACAACTGAAAAATCTGCCTGGAACGGACTATTGATGGGGGAATCGAGAAAAAGAACCCTGCCTCCACAGCAGGTAAAGCTGCGGACGCTTTACCATCATATGCGTGAAGTTGCACCTTTTTTGCGTTGTGTCCCAGGAGAAGCGCCACAGCATGACGTCCGGCAGATCGGGAATGAACATTGAGGGGCAAATCAAGTTCCAGAGCCAGACTGACGAAGGAGATAAAAATCTCACGTTGAAGCTCCTTTTCAGATCCCTCCTTAACCGCCCAGTAGTCGAGTCCAACCTCGCCTATGGCGATGAGTTTGTTCCGCTCATTGCGGATAAAAGAAATCATTTCTTTGGCTTTGTTTTAATCGAGGTGAGTGGGATAGAGACCCGCCGCGGGCTTCAATTCAGGGTGGTTTGCAGCCAATTCAATATTTCGCTTAGCATCAGAAAGATTCTCGCCTACGGCTATGATAGCCCCCACGCCGGCCGCTTGTGCCCTTCTAATAACCTCTGTCCGATCAGTGTCGAAAACAGGATCGCACAGGTGGGTATGCGCATCTACAATTCTATGATTAGGAAATCCCAATAGTT